>JBDTOS010000157.1:0-6594 GCA_039933095.1 Dokdonella sp. | reverse complement strand
ACCTGCGATCTGATCGCGCGACCCTCGCTGACGCCCGACGACGCCGGTTGCCAGGCATTGATTGCGAATCGCCTGCAAGCTGCCGGATTCAACTGCGAATCGCTGCGCTACGAAAACGTCGACAACCTGTGGGCGACCCACGGCAGCGGCGCGCCGGTGTTGGTTCTGCTTGGGCACACCGATGTCGTTCCCAGCGGACCAGCCGAAAAGTGGACCAGTCCGCCATTCGAGCCGACCATCCGCGATGGCCATCTATACGGCCGTGGTGCGGCGGACATGAAATCCGGCGTCGCCGCGATGGTGATAGCACTGGAGGCGTTTGTCGCCGAGCATCCCGATCACATCGGCACGGTCGGGCTATTGCTTACCTCGGACGAGGAGGGCGAAGCAAAACACGGCGTTCGTCGCGTTGCCGAGGAATTTCGCAGGCGCAGGCAGAAAATCGATTGGTGTGTAGTCGGTGAGCCTTCCACACGTGTGCGCTTCGGCGATCTGATCCGCGTCGGGCGGCGCGGCTCATTGACCGGTCGCTTGCACGTACGTGGTGTGCAGGGTCACGTCGCTTATCCCGACAAGTCGATCAATCCAATCCACACAGTGCTCGCTGCGCTGGCCGAACTGACGGCAACGTCGTGGGATTCCGGCAACGAAGAATTCCCGCCAACTTCGTTCCAGATTTCCAATATCAACGCTGGCACCGGCGCCGACAATGTCATTCCCGGCGAGCTGCGCGCGATATTCAACTTCCGCTACGGCACAGCGAGCACCGCCGAGTCGTTGCAGCAACGCAGCGAAGCGGTCTTGAAGGCAAATGGCGTCGACTACAGCATCGAGTGGTGGTTTTCCGGCGCGCCGTTTCTCGCACCCAGGGACGGTCCGCTGCGTCACGCAGTCGTTGCGGCGGTTCGCGATCTTTGCGGTATCGATCCCGAACAAAGCACCGGCGGCGGCACATCGGATGGCCGTTTCATCGCACCGCTCGGCGCAGAAGTCGTCGAAGTCGGACCGAACAACGCCAGCATCCATCGCATCGACGAATCGGTCGCACTCGACGAACTCGAACGGCTTTCGCCGCTGTATCGCTCGATCATCGAGCGCATGCTGATCGATTAGGACGCTATGTAAGTTTTCACAAATGTGAAGTCCGCGTGTAGACGTGCCGGATCATTGCATCCCGGGCCGCGTGTGCCTTACGCTTCACGGGTTAGTGCTGACCCTCTCAGCTCTCTGGGGCAAAACCAATGCAGATTCGAACCATCGCCGCAATCATTTCCGTGCTTGCGAGCGTACCGCTCGGTGTGTCCGCAACTTCGCAGACGTCTGTTTCCGAAGCGCTCGAGGCGGCCACGCATCCACTGGCGATACCCGGAGACTCGACCTGGTCGAGTTGGGGTGGAACTGCGGAATTTTCGTTCAATCCGGACAGGCTCGTGCAGCTTGGCATTCGCGTCGAGTCGCTGCGCAATGCCACTCAGGTGCAGAAGGGCGCGCCGGGACTGCGCGAGGAAATCATCCGGGTCGAGGGCATGAACTCGGGTTCGCTTGATTTCGCCGTGACCGGCAAGAAACTCGAAGGTTTGCGTGGCGGATCGCTTCAATACGGCGGCGGGTTCGTACTGGCGTTCGACGGCGGCAAGGCCGATCTGCGCGGCTTGCGCATTCGAGCGAGTGCCAACGGTTTGTTCGGTTTGGAAGTTGTCGACAGCGGCGGGACCGTCTGGATGACGATGGACCATGCGCACTTCAATCTCGGCGAAAACGAAACGGTGTTCAATATCGTCAACATGAATTCGCGCTTATCGGCACACTTTGCGGCAGCGTTGGGGCATTCGGAATTGACCGGGCTCGATCTCGGAGTCGTTGATACCCATTCAAATATTTTCCAGCGCCAGACCGAAACCGCGAGCGGTCCTTCGGCGCAGGTGCCACAGACTGACTGCACGAACAATTGGCCGGGTGTCGGCAGTCCTCCCTACACTGCCGACATCACGATGATTTATGGCAATCCCAATTACCTCAGCCAGATAGACGGGATCAGCGCAAAACGTTGCAATATCAGCACTACAGGAAATTGCACAACAACAAGCACCACCGGTGAGGTAGTCATCGATCAGGATTCAAGCCTACGCAACACCGGTACCGCTGCTGTGACCTGGTACACGATGTTCGCGCACTCGGGAACCCAACCGGCACCTTACGGGACTGATCAACACCCGATGCTGGTCTGGAATCTGTACCGACAGAATGCCGACGGCACGATCAAGCAGATCGGTGTTTCCGGCGTCAAGCACGCCTTCACCACAGTCAACTTCAATTGCACCTGTGCCGGCGGATCGGTCATTTATCCGACCTGCGAAGATACCTATTCGACCGGAAACAACGATACCAGCCGATACCTTGCACCGCGCAAGGAAGTGATCGCTCGGACTGCTCAATGGGGGCGTTGCGGCTCGGTATTCGATGCCAATTGTGACGGCGCGCGCGATGGTGGTTCGAGTGGCGGTGGTGCGACAAACCTGCACGAGTTCCGCCTCAATGCGATCGAGAGCGATCTGCTGCCGCCGCTGAGCACGGGCGCGCACTACTATCTTGAGTATTTCTATGTCGTTCGCGACGACATCAATATCTACAACACGATGGCCTTTCGCGAGATTTTGCCGACCAAGTCAGGCTCTTCATGGGCAGTATCATTGTCCCCGACCGCGAATTTCACTCAAGGCCCGATCATCAATCAATGGGTCAGCCCCACCAGCCCGCCAGTTGGTGCGACGAATCAGGAACTCAATTCACCGGAAGGTCATGCACGCGTGGCGGTCAAGACGACGGACATTGGTGGCGGAAGCTTCCATTACCAGTACAGCGTGATGAATTTCGATTTCGCGCGTGCGGTCATCGATCCCGCGCACCCTACCGAGCCGAATCTCAAGGTGTTGTCGAACACCGGGTTCAACAGCTTTGCGGTCGCCGTGCCAGCGACCGCGACGATCACGAATCTCCAGTTCAACGATGCCGATCTGAATGCCGGCAACGACTGGACGGCGACCAACGCCGATGGCGTCGTGAGTTGGCAGGGTCCGGCCGGCAACGAGTTGAATTGGGAAACGATGTATACGTTCTCGTTCGACGCGGATAGCGCGCCGGTGACAGGCGATGCGGCACTGGGTGTGGCGGAGGCGGGCGCCCCGTCGCGTTACACGGTCACCACGCTCGCACCTCTGGCCGATCCGGTAATGGTTGATGGTTTCGATTCCCCGTAAGTCGACGCGCCGCAAGCCCTCAGGTGCCGCGCGATTTTTGTCGGCGCCTCTGATGCGAATACTCGCGGTCTGGGTCACCTTGGCGTTAGTGCTCCTGCCGGTGGCGGGTTGGGCGAGCGAAAGCAGTGAATGGCTCGCCCTGTCGAACCGCCTCGCCCCCGGCGGCACGATCGATTTCACTCCGCACGGCAGCCAGCCGGGATTGTCCTACAGCTTCGAGCCGTCCGACTCCTGCGGGAATTGTCATGCGGCAGGCGGCAATTCACCGCCGACGGCATCGACCTTTCTGCCGCACTCGACGTGGTCCGGGTCGATGATGGCGAACGCGACCCGCGATCCGGTTTTCTTCGCGGCGCTTGATGTCGCCAATCATGATGTGCCCGGCGTCGGCGATTATTGTTTGCGCTGCCACACGTCGCAGGGTTGGTATGGCGGTCATGTGGTCAAGGCCGGATTCGGCGGACCGAACAACGACGCGACGATGGGTGCAGCGGCCTGTCTGCTCGAAGGTCGCTACGACCATGTGGATTACAACAACGACTACTCCGGCGTCGCCTGCCATTTCTGCCATCGCATGATGGCGCAGGGCCCGCTCGGACAACCGCCGTACACGGAAAACGCCAACGCCTGGCTCGACGATGGCGACTGCGACGGTTACGGCGAACCATGCCGGCGTGGTCCCTATGCCTACTCGGGCATCGAGCCGCCGCATGCTTGGACGTATTCACCTTTCCACTTGCAGAGCAATCTGTGCGGAACCTGTCATAACGTCAGCACGCCGGATACCTCGGTCGGCCCACTGAAGACCTTGGTGCTCAACAACGGTACCGATACGGCACGGCCGTTCCCGATCGAACGCACGTTTTCCGAGTGGCAGCAGAGTCTGTACGCAGATGCGATTTTCCGCGACGGTGTTGGCGATCTGCCGCCAGGCATTCCGGCGGTGACTGGCGCCAAGGCCTGTCAGGGTTGCCACATGCCGACCAGTTTCGATGCGAATGCGCAGGGCTGCACGCTGGGAAGCTATCCGAATCGCACCGGCAATCTGCCGGTGCATGCCTTCGTTGGCGGTAATACCTGGGTGCCGGGCATCATCAAGGGCGAATATGGAGCGGGTCTAGGTCCCAGCCGCGTTGCATCACTCGACCAGACGGTGAACTGGTCGCGACAGATGTTGCAGGCTAGCGCCAGCGTCGCCGCGAGCGTGCAGAACTTTGTTGCGCCGACGCCGAGCGTGGCCGGCAATCTTTCCTTGCAGATCAAGGTGACCAATCTCGGGGGTCACAAGCTGCCGACGGGTTATGCCGAGGGCCGTCGCATGTGGCTCAACGTGCAGGTGCGCGACAACTCCAACGCATTGGTATTCGAGAGTGGCAACTACAACGCGACGACCGGCGTCTTGACTCAGGATGCTCAGGCGCGCGTGTACGAGGTGAAGCAGGGCATCTGGAACGGCAGCGCCTGTGCGACTACCGATGGCGGCGGTGCAGAACAATTCCACTTCGTCTTGAACAATTGCATCGCCAAGGACAATCGCATTCCGCCGCTCGCATTCCATGCCGCGACCGTAGATGATCCGAATGGTTACGACACGCGCCCAGTGGGCGCCACCTATCCGGAGACGATCTCTGGTTCGGGCATTCTGGTGAACTTCGACAACGCGCCATTCACGGCGGCAATCCCGGCGGCGACACCGTTGCCTCTGCACGTCACCGCGACGCTGTACTACCAGACATCGAGCAAGGAATACATCGAGTTTCTGCGCGACGAGGCCAGCGACAACGCGTTTGCGGGCGAAAATTCGCTGTGTTCCGCTGGGCCAAGCCGCCCGTTCACGGTTGGGCCGCAGACACGCAGCCGGGGCGAATACCTGTTCCAGTTGTGGAATAATCCGCCGGGTGGCTCACCCCAGCCCGGATACGGCAAGTCACCGCCGGAGGCCGTGCAGATGAGTTCATTGAATGTCGGCAGTTGACCGCGGACCCGTCACTGCATCGCGCTCTTGGTTTTATGGACGAGCTTTCCCACGCACCGCTCGATCGGTCGAGCGCATGACGCGGAATGACAAACCGGTTACGGATCGGACCGGCTCCATTCAGGACACCGAATTCAGAAATAGGGAGTTTTCGTACGTTTGCGATACCGCCCATCAACTGCTCTGGACGTGAGATCACCATGAAATCTTCAGCTCGACATATTCTCGTCCCAGCGATTCTGTCGCTGGCATTCGCCGGATTCCTCAGCATCGCCTACGCGGCGGAGGGCGCGGCGAAAGCCGACGCGCAAGCGAAGCAATCCTGGGCAGCATCCGGCGGTACCGTCGGGGTGCGTTGGAATCGCGATCTGGCCGGCGACGTCGGGCTGAAAATCGCGGCACCGACTGGAAAACTGACCGGCTTGAGCTGGCGCGAGCACGAGCGCTTCGATCTACGCCGCACCGGCAGTCTCGAGTTCACGGTCGGCAACGGCAATCTGCAAGCCTTCGTCGGCGGTTCGCTACAGACGCGGGGTGGTTACGTCGTCAAGACTGCGCATGGCGAAATCAACCTGACCGACTTTCGTATCCGGCCGCGCGCGAACGATCCGCTGATTCTCGAAATGGTTGGCGCGGACGGCAAGGTCTGGTTTTATATCGACCGCGTGATGTACGAAATCGTGGACAACAACCAGACCCTCGCGGTGCGCTCGATGGATCTTCGCATCAGCCCGCAACTTGCCCAGCGCATCGAGCGTCCAGAAGTCGCCAACTGGGTCATTGCCGACATGGAAATGTCCACCGATGTACTGCGCCAGGGTTCCGCCAAGGACGCGCCGGAAGGCGGGAGCGCGTTCGATTGGGCGGGAACGCCGGCCACCCGTCCGGTGGGTGAGCCGCAGCCTCCGCCGGGTGCGATCAACGAGGCCGATCTGTTTATGCAGGACTTCACGGCGCAGTACAGTCGTTGCACTGGTTGCACGGGCACGTCATCGACAAGCAAGGTCGTGTTCACGCCGAGCTCGACCCTGAAGAACAATGTCAACAATGGAACCGCCGTCGCGACGATTTCCGGCGATCCGCTCGGCACCAGCACCGCGCTGTGGACCGCCGATATTCCGTGGTATTCGAAGTTCTCGGGGAGCTCCGCGCCCTACAATAACGATCAGCACCCGTATCTGATCTGGAACCTGTATCGGTTCAATTTCGACGGAAGCATCGAGCAGATTGGGCGGTCGGGTGTCAAGCATGCGTTCCTGACCACCAATCAGGGTTGCGCGCCGGGCCATGGAACCAACTCACATGTGCTCGGTCGTCAGTGCGGCGACACCTATGGCACCGGCAACAACGACAGCAGCAGCG
>JBDTOS010000156.1:0-6596 GCA_039933095.1 Dokdonella sp. | reverse complement strand
ATGTGATCATCAAAGAACGTTTCGACGCCAAAATTCGGGTGGGCTATACCCGCACCGAAATGGTCGATGACATCGATGAACTGCAGCATGAGCTCGTCCGCGAATGTTTACGCAAAACCGGCATCCTCCGTGGGATCGAAATTTCGACGATGGCGAGTTGTTCACACGGGTAAAGGGCAAGCCGGTTCCCGGCTGGGCGGAAGAAATCGGCGCGACATCGTGGGCGCAATTGTTCCTGCGCTTCGCGCTCAGCGATCCGGCAGTGACGGCAGTGATCCCTGCGACCAGCAAACCGGATCGACAGACCGACAATCTCAAGGCGGGTGTCGCCAGATTATTCGATGCGAAACAGCGCGCCGACTTGATCGCTGCCGTTGGCTGAGTCGTCGCCGATGCCGGCAACTGCGTTGCGCACGTGGTTAGCGCGTGCTTTCAATGTGGAGCGGAGCGAGGTCACGGCCGTCATTTCGGGCCTCATGCTTTTCTTCCTGCTGTTCACCGGCTATTTCATGTTGCGCCCGGTGCGCGAGACCATGGGCATCGCGGGCGGTGTGGACAAGTTGCAATGGCTGTTCACGGCGACGTTCGTGTTCACGCTCGCCGCATTGCCGTTTTTCGGATGGCTGGCTGCGCGCGTCGAGCGCCGCCTTATCCTGCCGTGGACGTACGCATTTTTTTCTCTGAATCTCCTCGCGTTCGCCATCGGATTCTGGATCGCGCCGACAAACCCGTGGTTCGCGCGCGTCTTCTACGTGTGGCTGTCGGTATTCAATCTGATCGCGATCTCGGTCGCGTGGAGCGTACTGGCTGACGTATTCAGTGTTACCCAGGCCAAGCGTCTTTTCGCGATGATGGCAGGAGGCGCGAGCGTCGGCGGTTTGACGGGTCCGATTCTCGGCACGGTGTTGGTCGGATTGATCGGGCATTCCGGGCTGCTCGTGCTCTCAGCGATCCTCCTTCTATGCGCAATCCCATGTGCGCGTGTGATGTTGCGCTGGCGCAATCGTAATCCGCTCGCCAGCGACGAATCTACATCGGCGCGGCGTCCACTCGGCGGCAGTCCGTTCGCTGGGGCGATTGAAGTCTTGCGTTCACCGTACCTGCTCGGCATCGCGACGTTCGTCATCTTGCTGACCAGCGTCTCGACATTTCTCTATTTCGAGCAGGCTCGATTGGTCGCCGAGAATTTTCCCGATCGCATCGATCAGACGCGTGTATTCGGTCTGCTCGATACGATCGTGCAGACACTGGCCGTCATCACGCAAATGTTCATCGCCGGTCGCGTGGCGCAACGTTTCGGCGTCGGCGTGCTGCTGGTTGCAGTTCCGATCATCGTGGCTGGCGGGTTCCTCTGGCTCGCACTGGCACCAACCTTCGCGGTGTTTGCCGTCGTCATGGTGCTGCGACGTGCTGGCGAATATGCGTTCGTGCGGCCGGGCCGCGAAACCCTGTTCACCGTCGTCAGCGCCGAAGCGAAATACAAGGCAAAGAACTTCATCGACACGGTCGTCTACCGCGGCTCCGACGCCGTCAGCGCCTGGGTGAAAACCTTGATTGACATGATCGCCGAGCATCCCGCTGTCGCCGCGCTGATCGGAGCCGCGCTCTCCTTGCTATGGGCTGGCAATGGCTGGCTGCTTGCTCGAATGCAGAGTGCACGCGTTGGTCAGCGAAGACCAGGTTCACTGGACTGATTACGTCTGAATGCCGGCACGGGTAAAAAGGCGACCTCGTAACCTAAACGAGACGCCGTCATCAATAGCACCGATTTCGTGCATTTGTTGATCCGATACGCACCTAGTACGTGCTATAACGCATGTATTCATCTCTTATGTTTAACATAAATAGTTGATAATTAAGTTGTTTATTTCTGGAATGGAACTGGCATATGTATTGCTCGTTTTTCACGATCTATCGCTCGTGAAGCCCACCGTATGTCGCTACGGGTCCCTAGATGCATCCATTTCAAACAATGGCCGCATCAGCCATGAAACTGATCACTGCCATCGTCAAGCCCTTCAAACTTGACGAGATCCGCGAAGCTCTGGCGCAGGCGGGTGTTTCCGGAATCACGGTTACCGAGGTCAAGGGATTCGGGCGCCAGAAGGGGCACACCGAGTTGTATCGAGGCGCGGAATACATCGTCGACTTCTTGCCCAAGCTGAAAATCGAAACGGTCGTCACCGACGATCGTGTCGAAGCGGCGATTGATGCGATTCAGACGGCCGCTGCAACTGGAAAGATCGGCGACGGCAAGATCTTCGTAACGCCGATCGAGCAGGCAATACGTATCCGCACAGGCGAGTGTGGCGAGGATGCGCTATGACCCTCGTTCGCGGGACGGCGATGGAAACGATTCGTTTGCTGCGGCGTATGAGCCATCGCGGTCCGCTGGCGCTGGTTGCGCTTTGCGGCATTGTGCTCGCGCCCGCTGCGGCAGCTTCAGCGGTCGCAGTTCCAATCGTCGACAAGGGCGATGTCGCGTGGATGCTCACTTCCACATTGCTGGTCTTGCTGATGACGGTGCCCGGCCTCGCTCTGTTCTATGGCGGGATGGTCCGGTCGAAAAACGTGCTGTCGGTATTGATCCAGGTGATCGTCATTTTTTCGCTGATTATTTTGTTGTGGGCCATGTATGGCTATAGCCTCGCATTCGTCGGCGGAGGACCCTTGATCGGATCGTTCGACAAGATTTTTCTCTCCGGCGTCACGGTTGCGTCGCTCGCCGATACCTTTACGGAAAACGTCAAATTGCCGGAATACGTGTTCATCGTGTTCCAGGCGACGTTTGCGGGAATCACCGGCGCATTGATCGTCGGCGCGTTCGCCGAGCGCATCAAATTTTCGGCATTGATTCTGTTCTCGATGTTGTGGTTCACGTTCGGCTACCTACCGATCGCGCATATGGTCTGGGGTACGGGCGGATTTCTTCTCAAGCTGGGTGCGCTGGATTTTGCCGGCGGTACGGTCGTACACATCAACGCCGGGGTCGCTGGTCTGGTCGGTGCGTACTTTGTCGGCAAACGCCTCGGTTTTGGCCGCGAAGCGATCAAACCGCACAATGTGACCTTGACCTTCGTTGGCGCGGCGATGCTCTGGGTGGGCTGGTTCGGATTCAACGCCGGATCGAATCTCGAAGCGAACGCCGGAGCTGCTTTGGCGTTCATCAATACCTTGTTTGCGACAGCCGCTGCGGTGATCGCGTGGGCAGTCGTTGAGGCAATCACCAAGGGCAAGCCATCGGCGCTTGGCGTCGCATCGGGCGCAGTTGCCGGGCTGGTCGGTGTGACGCCAGCAGCCGGTCTGGTCGGTCCGATGGGTGCGATTGCGATCGGGGCCTGTGCCGGCTCAGTCTGCGTATGGGGCGTTACCGGACTGAAGAAATGGTTGCGAGCCGACGACAGTCTTGATGTATTCGGCGTACATGGAATCGGCGGCATCGTCGGTGCGCTGCTGACCGGGGTGTTCCATGCCCCCGTACTCGGCGGAAACGGTGCTGCGGGGTACTCAATCGTGGGCCAAGTCGGTATCCAGGGCATTGCAGTCCTCGTGACGATCGCCTGGATCGGCGTCGTGTCGATCATCGCATTCCTGATCGCAAGGATCATGTTCGGACTACGCGTCACCAGCGAAGAGGAACGCGAAGGGCTCGACATCACCTACCACGGTGAAACCGCGTACGAGAGCTAGACGCTCACCAGCACGGCATCTGTCTGGCAGCTCGATGCGAGTGCTTGGCGCGCATCTTGTGCTCGCGCCAAGTCCTAGTCGAAGCTGTCCGCAAACACGGGGCCGACAATTTGCGCGCGGATCTCGCCACCGGGAAAACTGGCACAGTGCAGGTTGAAGTAATACAACTCGGATTTGAAGTCCGCGACTTGCGCCGCTGTTACCGCGAACGATGCTTCGGGCGCACCACCAGCCGCCGCTGCGGCGGGGCTCAGCGGAAAAAGTACCGGTGCGTTTACGCCTGCAATTGCCGGTCCATGTACATGTCCAGCGGTGGCGCTTGAGGACAAACCGGTAAAGCCCATGGTCAGCGACAACTGCGTCTGTGCCGCATTCAGGGTGGCGATGCCGGTGCCGAGCGCGGTCGAGGCGTTCGCCGGAACTTCCTGTGCGCCGGACAGGGTCACCTGGAGCGACTTTGTATCAATGATCTGACCTCGAATCTCGCCGCCGGGGAAATTCGATGTATGCACGTTGAAGTACCACAGATGCGCGCGCAGGTCGGCAACCTGAGCCGGGGTAACCGCAAACGTCGCAACCGGAACCGTTCCACTTGTTGCGGCAGGCGGAGCGAGACCGAACAGAACGCCGGCGCTGCTTCCCAGTCCAGCGGTAGCATGAATATGTGCAGCACTGGCGTTGCTACCGAGTCCGGCAAATCGCAATTCGACGGAGATTTGCGTCTCCGCAGCGTTCAATGTCACTCGCCCTGCACCGGTTGCACTGCTAGCCGTTGCCGGCACTTCCTGCACCTGGTTCAGACGAGCAAAAAAAAGCGTCTGCGCATCCGCGTTACTTGATGCCAACGCGACGAATGCGATTACCATGACTCTGGATATCGATTGCATGTTTTTACCCTTGCTGATCGGGTCTTGATCGTTTCCCGCTTCAAATTCTACGTGCGCCTATGTCGCGTTACCGTGAAAGTCGCCTGCGTGTTCGGTCGCCGCTGGTGCACCGAAAATTTCCACGCGCGACATGCCTTTTCAGGGAATTCGCAATTGCCGGTATGCTCCACGTGAACAAGCACATTGAACTGTCGGAGGTATGTATGGCAACCGGTTGGGCCGGCGATGGCGCCGTGCAGGATCAGATTGACGCGACCGTAAAGGACGCGATCAAGCGCGCGCGCAGCAAATTGCCGAAAGGGCCGAGTCTTAAGCGCTGCGAAGAGTGCGATGTCGATATCCCGGAATTACGGCGCAAGGCCGTGCCCGGCGTGCGCTTATGCGTGACTTGCCAGCAGACGCGTGATTCCGACCTGGCTGCTGGCGGTGGTTACAATCGACGCGGCAGCAAAGACAGTCAATTGCGCTGAATTCGCAGAGAGCGGTTGGCTTCATGCGCACCGCGTGGATTGAGCGCTCCGGAACAGGCGTTTATAGTGGATACCTGCGCGGGATTGTTCTGGTGACACCGCAGATTCTTTACGACGTCGCGCTCATCACCACGAGGGTTGCATGATCACGATCAAGGCCTGGAAAGACAGCACGACGCTGCCGACGATCCTTGTCGCGACACAGTTCGATTTCCTCAGGTTGAGCAATTGGCATCTGGTATGGATCGATCTCAGCGGCGACGACTCCGGGCAGCACCGCGAGTGGATGCAAAATCGAGTCGGTTTACCCAGGCTGGCGGTGGATGATGCGTTGCGTGATCGGCATCCACCGAAGTACGAGAATCTCGACGACGAATGGCATTTCCTGTTGATGCGCGGATTCGACGTCAACAGTACTAGCATCAAGTTCGGTACGATCCAACTGGCGATTTTCTGGCGTGACAACATTCTGGTTACTCGCCACGTAAAATCATCTGCCAGCGTCGCGGTGGTGGAGAAGGCACTGCTCGGTGATGACCCGCCGGTCCCGGAGCGCGCGTGGAGTCTCGTTTATCTGTTGCTTCGCACGGTGCTCGATCTGTACCTGCCGATCACATTGAAGATCGAAGCGCGCCTTGAAGAGATCGAGGAGTTGCTGTTGGCGAAACCGAGCGATCGTTTGCTCGGTGAGCTGATGGAATTCAGTAGCCAGCTCAAGCGACTGCGACGCATCAGTTCGTATCATGAGAAAAGTTTCGTGAGCCTGACCGCGCACGCCGGCAGGTTGCGCGGACTCGATTCGGCGCAGTTGACGGACTTGCATGAACAGGCCGAAAGGCTGCACAGCTTGTCATCACTGCTGTATGAAACAACGACCGACTTGATCGACGGCTACCTGTCGATCTCAGCGCATCGTCTGAACAACGTGATGCGGGTGCTGACCGTTGTCACGGTGCTGTTCGTTCCGCTGACTTTTGTCGCCGGCATCTATGGGATGAACTTCGACTACATCCCGGAGTTGAAATGGCACTTCGGTTATTTCGGCGTGATTAGCTTGATGATCACGATCGCGGCTGCTTTGTTGGTCCTGTTTCGACGTAGGAAGTGGATCTAGTGGCAGAGGGTTTGGGATACGCAGGCGTTGTAGCGAGGGCAAAAAAACTACGCGAGTTCCTGGATTCGGAGGTTTCCCATTGAATCCGCGAGGTGGACAAGCTGGCTGACACCGTTCCGGCACCTACTCGCCGCGTTTCGCAACGACTTCGAAACATTGCGATCGGCGTACTGCGCGCAATTTTCGCAGTGCGCGCTACGTCATCAGTAAGATTTCGCACTCTTTTTATTTTGGATTGGCGTTAGAGTCGGCGCCGGCTACCCTCACACGACGGGAGAAGGTACCAGCAAGGGCTTGTTCTCGCGCAAATATCGACTTGAGATCGACTTGTGGACATCGACTCGATTCGGGCTATCACTTCCCCCCCCGTTACGTGATTTTCGAACAGACGGAGATTCGGCATGTCTTCCACAATCTTGATCGATGCGAAACGTT
>JBDTOS010000155.1:0-6626 GCA_039933095.1 Dokdonella sp. | reverse complement strand
GTACCGCATCGACACCGGCGAACGAGGGCAGCAGCATCGAGAACGCGAACGGGAGTGCATGGGTCTGCTGCACCTCGCCCTGATCATCGAGTTGCTCGACATTGACGTTGTCATGCTCCACCGACGTCACCCGCGCATTGGTGATCCACTTGATGTGACGCTGGCGCAGTTCCGATTCAAGCAGGCCCTTGGAATCGCCGACGCCGCCCAGCCCCATGTGGCCGATGTACGGTTCGGAGGTGACGTAGGTCATCGGTACCCGATCGCGCAGCTTGCGTCGGCGCAGGTCGGTATCCACGATCATGGCGAACTCGTAAGCCGGGCCGAAACAGCTCGCACCCTGCACGGCGCCAATCACGATCGGGCCAGGATGCTTCAAGAATTCCTGATAGGCCTGCCACGCCTTGTGTGCATGGGGCCCCGTGCAAACCGATTGTGCGAAGCCATCCGGCCCGGTTCCAGGGACGCGCTCGAAGGCAAGACGTGGCCCGGTCGTGACTACCAGGTAATCGTAGTCGAGCTTGCGCCCGTCCTTGAGTAGAATCTGGTTGTCCGCAGGCAGCACCTTCTCGGCAGCGGTATCAACAAATCGGATGTTGCGCTTTTCCAGTGGTTGCTTCACCTGCAAGCGGATATCGTCTTGCTGTCGCCAACCCACGGCAACCCAGGGGTTTGACGGCGTGAAGTTGAACAGCGGGCCATCGCCGACCACGGTGATTGCATGTTCGTCGCCCAGCGCCTCGCGGATTTCGTAGGCGGCCGACATGCCGCCCAATCCCGCGCCCAGAATGATGATGTTTGCCATGATCGATCCTCCTCTTTGGAAGTACGATGAACCGTCCGAGCACACCGCACATTGACGTGCGTCAATCGTGGTACTTATTTTAGTTTGTACTAATTTAGTATATTCTTATTTAGCTTAACATGATAATGTTGAAAGCGCCTCACCAAAACGCATCGCGAGCGAATCCAAGCCAATGACTCCGTCAAAAATTGTCGAGCCGACCGTGATTCAGGCGCGCGCCGACGAGGCCGCACAGTTGCTCAAAACTCTCGGAAACGCGCAACGGCTGCGCGTGCTGTGCCTCCTGCTCGCCGGTGAAATGTCCGTAGGCCAGATCAACGAACGACTGTCCGACCTCAGCCAGTCGGCCTTGTCGCAGCATTTGGCGAAGTTGCGTGAGGAGGGCATGGTGGGTACGCGACGCGAAGCGCAGACGGTCTGGTACTCGCTGCTCGATGGGCCGGCGCATGAAATCATCGCGACGCTGTACGACTTGTATTGCGCTCCCGCGCGACGTACCCGCGGACGCAGCGATAGGACCGTATCGCAACGCTGAGCCCGCCTGCGCCAATGCAATGCGCGCTTCTTGCCGATAGCATCGAGGCCGGAGTAACGTCTGACCTGGATCAAGGTCGGCACACGTCGTTTTGCGCAACAATTCACCAATGCCCGATCGTCACGCTGATGCACCTTCGACCCGAAAAGTTTCCATTCCAGTGGCAATGACCCACGACGCTCCCGTAGCGGTTAAGCGGGAAGATGCCGACCACGCGATGCTCGGCAGAATGAAGGAGCTGCCCTCCCTGCTCGCGAGTGCGCCGCACCGGTTGATGTTTTTCGCCGGGGCTAGCGCACTGATCGTGTCCATGTTGTGGTGGACGTGTTTCCTCGGCGCTGGCTATTTCGGTCACGCGTTTCCGGCGACACCGGTACCGCCTGGCTGGGCACATGCAATCTTCACCCAGTACGGCATGCTGCCGTTCTTCATGTTTGGTTTCCTGCTGACCGTGTTTCCGCGCTGGATGGGCCAACCTGCCTTGACGAAACGCCACTATGTTCCGGTCTTCGTCGGCGTATTCGGTGGCTATCTGCTCGCGAACATCGGCCTGCTCGATATCAAGCCGTTGTTGCTGGTTGGCATCGCGTTGATGCTGGCCGGTTGGATTGCGGCCTTGATCGCACTCGGTGGCGTGCTCGTGCGCAATCGAGCACGCGATCGGCATGCGCTGTCGTGCTTCACGGCGTTGCTGGTCGGCTTCTTCGGACTGGCCGCGTTTGGCGCGTTCGCCCTCGGTGCATCTCCACAGTTCGCCGTCGTTGCGATCAAGCTGGGAACATTCGGACTGCTGCTGCCGATCTTCTTCACCGTCTGCCATCGCATGATTCCCTTTTTCAGCGCGAGCGTAGTCGGCGCGCGCTATCGCGTGGTCAAACCGGCGTGGAGCCTGCCGGTGGTGTGGACGTTGCTGCTCGTGCATCTCGCGCTCGATCTCGCCCATCAGCAGAATTGGTTGTGGCTGGCAGACGCACCGTTGGCACTGCTCTTCCTCGGACATTGGCTCGCATGGCAACCATGGAAATGCATGAAGCCGGGTCTGCTTGCCGTGCTGCATCTCGCTTTTGCATGGTTGCCGATCGCATTTGCGCTATTCGCACTGCAAAGCGTGCTGGCTTTTTTCGATCATGGCTTCCTGCTCGGCCGCGCGCCGGTGCACGCGCTGACGGTCGGTTTCTTTGGCTCGATGCTGGTGGCGATGGTCACGCGCGTCACCCAAGGTCATTCGGGTCGACCGCTGGAGATGGGCGCGATTCCCTGGCTCACCTTCGTGCTGTTGCAGTTCGTTGTGCTCGCGCGGCTATATGCAGAGGTAGCGCCGGACGCGTCACGCTGGCTGGTGATCGCCGCCTTCGGCTGGATCGTCGCGCTGCTGCCATGGGTGCTGCGTTCGTTGTGGATCTTTCTCACTCCGCGCATTGATGGTAAACCGGGCTGAACGCGCACATGCGCTTGGCTTTCCGCCTGCCGCGAGCACATCGATGATCGAGTTCTATCCGCAGATCAAATTCGTGCACGTGTTGTGCGTGATCCTTTCCGGCAGCCTGTTCGCCGTGCGCGGGATGATGATGCTCGCGCGTTCGCGCCATACCAACCATCCTGCGCTGCGTTATCTCTCGTATGCGATCGACACGACGTTGCTGACTGCGGCACTGATGCTGGTGACGATCCTGCACCAATATCCATTCGTACAGGCGTGGCTGACAGTGAAAGTACTGCTGCTCATCGTCTATGTCGTGCTCGGCACGCTTGCGCTGAAGCGCGGGCGTACACGGGCGATGCAGGTCGGCTGTTACGTCGCCGCACTCGCGGTGTATCTGTTCATCGTCAGCGTGGCGCGCGCGCATGCTTCGTGGGGAATCTTCAACGCGCTGGCGTCGTAGACAGGCGGCATCGCCGTTTCAATACGTGTACTCGACGCTTGCCCACAGCTTCCGCTCATCGCTGGCGAAACCATCGCTGCGGTAATCCGCGTACTTGAGCAGCGCATTGATATGCGCGTTCACTGGGTAGCCCAGTGACAGATCCGCTTCGCTGCCGTAGTGGGCGCTGCCCTGATCGGCGTGGAAATCGTGCCACGTCACGACCCATGCAGCCTTGCCGATCTTGCCATTCGCGGCGAGGTAACGATCGTCGAGACCGTCCCGCGGTGTCGTGAGAAAGCGATCGGCCCAGCCATTGAATGCATGTAGCGTCGCATACGGCGTGCTGAAACCGTAGCGCCCGTTGCCGCCAAGCACTTCCCAGCCCGCTTTGAAGGTGATGCCGTGCAAGCTCAGGCTCGGTTCGATCAAGCGATAGTTCGCATTTTGCGCTTGCGGGTTATTGGCCCAGTCGGATTGATGAGCGAACTCCAGTACCCAACCCGCCGTGCTTTCGGAAAATGTCTTCGCTCCCGTCCAGCGGGCGCCGATAGTCTGCGTCGACAACGTCGCCACCGACTGGTTTTCGATCAGATAGGCATAGCCAGTCAGTGATCCTGAGGGCAACGGTTGACTGATGTTGATCGCGTGTCCGCGCAGATCGTATTCGCGCAGTAACGGATTCGGATTCTCGTGACCGAACACGCGCAGAACACGATCAAGATAGGCGTAGCGCAACGTTGGCCCGCCGTTGCCGAATGTATAACGAGTACTCAAGGCATCGAAAGTCTGTTCGTTCTGGCGCCAGCCGACGTTGCCGATGAAACGTTGGTTGTCGAACTGGATGCGCTGACGACCGAGCGTCGCGGCAAGGGCATCGTCGGCATAGGCGACATAGGCCTGATTGATCTCGCTCGTTTCCGGATCGGCTATCGTCGGATATTGAGTCATGCCATTGGCCGTGCTGTTGTAGCGCTCGCCGAACAGTGGTTGTACTCGCTCGCCGTCGGCATACAACTGCCAGCCGGGTGCAAAAACCCATCGGTATCCGAGGCGCAGGCGCAACGTATTGGCCTCGGCGGAACGCACGAACGCGTCGTCTTCAACGCTTTCGTAGCGGTATCGCAGATCGATGACCGCACCGCTGACTGGCGCGCTAGCCGGCGCAGCCAGAGCCATGTGAGTGCAGGCATGCGCAGCGATGGCGACAATGCCCGTGCCTAGGAGTTGCAGGTAGCGGGAAATTCTTGTGTGACTGCGAGCGAACACGGGATATCCTCGTTGGATGCCGGCACCATGGGGCGACGTGGGATCAATGTGCACGCATTGCGAAGCGTTGTAATTGATGCGGGTCAAGCCAGCGGCAAGTTGGCGATCTACTCAGTCCGGAAGGGAAGGATTCCGTGAATTGACCTGAGTCAATGCACAGATTGAGGATTGCACCGACACTACAATGGATCTGAAAGAGGACACAAACCATGGCAAGAGTCGCACCGATGAAACAGATGATCCTTATCCTCTCGATTGCGTCGGCAGTGATGCTCGCCGGTTGCGACTCACGCGCAGGCGACAGCGCGGCGGCAAAGCCCGCGTCGACAACGGCAAGCGAAACCGGCGGGTCGGCCAAGGGTGATTTCGGCCCTCCGCAAGGCGAGCCGATTCACGCGGTTCTGACCAGTCCGCCACAGGTACCGCCGGCCACCAATCGCAACTATCCGGCGAAAGTCATCGTCGAGCTTGAAGTGATCGAAAAGGAGATGCCGATCTCCGAGGGCGTGAGTTACACGTTCTGGACTTTTGGCGGCACCGTGCCTGGCAGTTTCATTCGTGTTCGGCAGGGCGACACGGTCGAGTTTCATCTGAAGAATTCGCCGACCAGCAAGATGCCGCACAACATCGATCTGCATGGCGTGACCGGTCCCGGTGGTGGCGCCGCATCGAGTTTCACGGCGCCTGGACACGAATCGCAGTTCACCTTCAAGGCACTCAATCAAGGTGTCTACGTTTACCACTGCGCAACCGCGCCGGTCGGCATGCATATCGCCAACGGTATGTACGGACTGATCCTGATCGAACCGCCCGAAGGTCTGACCAAGGTCGATCACGAGTACTACGTGATGCAGGGTGATTTCTACACAACTGGCAAGTATCGCGAAAAAGGCCATCAACCGTTCGACATGGAAAAGGCGATCGACGAGCGCCCGACCTATGTCCTCTTCAATGGCCATGAAGGTTCGTTGACCGGCGACAAGGCGTTGACCGCGAAAACGAACGAGAGCGTGCGTCTGTTTATCGGCAACGGCGGGCCGAACCTCGTATCGAGTTTTCACGTGATCGGCGAGATTTTCGATCGCGTCCAACAGGAAGGTGGCACCCATCCGCAAGAGAATGTGCAAACGACGCTGATTCCGTCGGGCGGTGCGGCGATCGTGCAATTCCACACCGAAGTGCCGGGCAGCTATGTACTGGTCGATCACTCGATCTTCCGCGCCTTCAACAAGGGTGCGTTGGCCATCCTGAAAGTCGATGGCCCCGAGAACAAGGCAATCTATTCCGGCAAGGAGGTCGATTCGGTATACCTCGGTGATCGATCCGAACCCAATCTTGCCGCTGTCTCCACAGCGGCTACGTCGCGCGCTGCTGGAACCTTGACCAAGGAAGAACAAATCGCTGCCGGTCGGCAGCTGTTCACCGGCACCTGCTCGGTCTGTCATCAAACCAATGGTGCCGGCTTGCCGGGCGTGTTTCCGCCGCTGGCAAAATCGGATTTTCTTGCCGCTGATCCGAAACGCGCGGTCTCGATCCTGCTGCATGGCTTGAATGGAAAGGTCACCGTCAACGGTACCGAATACAACTCCGTGATGCCGCCAATGACGCAGCTGACCGATGACGAAATCGCCAACATCCTGACCTACGTACTGAACAGTTGGGACAACCCGGGCGGACATATCGACAAGGCCGATGTCGCGGCAGCACGCGCGGCGCCGCCAGCCGCGCCTGCAGTCGAACATTGAGACGGTTGCGATGAGTTGTTCGATGTTTGTATCCGCAATCAATCGGAACTCCAGCGTGCCGGCAGGGATGCCGGTGGCGAGCAGTCGAGCTTCTATGGCAACCACCGCGATGGGGTTGCTGCTTGCTCTGTTCGCGTCCGTGTCGGCGGCCGCTGAGTACAAACTGATCGCGGGAGGCGCGTTCTCCAGCGTGCTCCCCGCGATCAGCGCGCAGGCGAATGACGACGTATCGATTGCGGCACCGCCGATGACCATCGAACCGTTTCGCATGCGTAGCGAGCCGGTGACCAATGCCGAATTCCTGAATTTTGTGATGACTCATCCGCAATGGCGCCGCGATCAGGTTCCGCCGATCTTCGCGGAGGCGCGCTATCTGTCGAACTGGAATGCCGCCGATGCGCTTGGCAATG
>JBDTOS010000154.1:0-6637 GCA_039933095.1 Dokdonella sp. | reverse complement strand
ATTGGTGCGCGGGATCGGCTTCCAGCCTCGGGTGCCAGCACAGCGAGACTGTGAATTCAGGCACATGAAGCGGTAGCGGAAAATGGTGCATACCCCGCCACAAGCTCCGGGTATGTTTTTCAGGCACCGTCGCAATCATGTCGGATTCACGCGCGAGCACGATTGCTGGACTAAACCCACCCACCGTCACCGCGCCGCGGCGGACAAGTCCCAACTGCTCAAGGGCGCGATCAACTGGTGCCACCTCAAGCCCTCGTCGCGAGACGAGCACATGTGATCCTTGGGCGTACCGCTCTGCCGTGATCTGCCCTTTGGTCAATCCATGGTCCTTACGAACGACACCCACGAAACAATCACGAAACAGGCCTTGCGTCCGGATCTCCGGGCCCATCGACTTGCTGGTAACCCCGGTTTCCAGATCGACCAATCCCGTCCGCAACAGCTCGCTGTCCTTGTCTATCTTGGCCACGAACAGGAGATTGACGAGCGGGGCTTCCTCGGTAATTCGAGCAAGTAAATCGGGTCCGAAGGTTTCAACGAAGCCCTCGGTACTGCGGATGACAAACGTTCTGGAAAGGGACTTCAGATCAAGTCTCATGGCAGGTCGAAGCAATGCCTCCGCGTCGTCTACCACGCAACGTACGCGGTCACGAAGTTCCAGAGCACGGGGTGTCGGGACTAGCGCGCGTCCTGCGCGTACAAGCAGAGGGTCCCCGGTAACCTCGCGCAACGTTGCCAGGGCCCGACTCATTGCCGACGCGCTGAGCTGAAGACGTCGCGCGGCACCTACGACGCTGCCTTCGGTTAGCAAGACGTCAAGCGTCACCAAGAGATTGAGATTGGGCATCGACATCACTGATAAGTACCACGTATCGGCAGTAGATGGCGTTTGGCGCAGCAATACTTTGCGAACCGCGCGCCTTCCGCCGCCTTGCACCGCCTTTTAACCTGACAACCTCCCGCTGCGCCTTGCGCGATAGCTTGCTTGTGAGGATTTATGTCCCGGAACGTTCCGCCAACCTCATTGCTAGGCACAACTCCCAGCCTAGCCTCGCTGGCTCTCGCAAGCTTGTCCTTGACGATGCTCCTTTCCTCGTTGGGCACGAGCATCGCCAACGTTGCGCTGCCGACTTTTGTGGACGCGTTTCATACATCTTTCAGCGACGCGCAGTGGATCGTGCTGGCCTACCTGCTGACGGTGACGACCCTAGTAGTGAGCGCGGGTCGCCTGGGCGACATTGTGGGTCGCCGCCGCCTGATGCTCGCCGGCATCACGTTGTGGATCCTGACTTCGATCGCCTGCGGCTTCTCGACCCAGCTCTGGATGCTGGTGGCCGCGCGCGCCTGCCAAGGTTTCGGAGCTGCTGTCATGATGGCCCTCTCAATGGCACTCGTTGGCGATGCCGTTCCGAAAGAACGAGCTGGTCGCGCCATGGGCTTTCTCGGGGCGATGTCTGCGGTTGGAACGGCGCTGGGTCCCTCCCTCGGCGGTCTACTCATCTCGGCTCTTGGCTGGCGTTCGATCTTTTTCGTGAGTGTGCCGCTCGGCTTTCTGGCTCTGGTGATGGCGTACCAGTTCCTGCCTGCGGATCCGCCGCGTAGCAAAAGGATTGCTTTCGACGTGCTCGGCTCAGCACTGCTGGCTCTGACGTTGGCTGCATACGCACTCTCGATGACGCTGGGACGCAGATCATTCGGAGCATTGGAAATTGGATTGATGGTCTGCGCACTCTCTGGCGCTGGACTCTTCGCAATGGTCGAGTCCAAGCTGGCTTCCCCCTTGGTGCGTCTGACGCTATTTCGCAACCGGATCGTCAGCGCGGGCTTCGTCATGAGCGGCTTGGTCACCACGGTGGCGATGACGACGCTCGTCGTTGGTCCGTTCTACCTCGCTCGCGCTTTGGAGCTGAACCCGGCCATGGTTGGGCTGGTCATGACTGCGGGCCCCTTGGTGGCAGCACTCGTCGGCGTACCGGCCGGGCGCAGCGTTGATCGCTACGGCGCGCACTACTTGACGATCATCGGCCTCAGTTCAATGGGAATCGGATGCGTCGCTCTCGCTGTATTACCTGCCTTCGCGGGTATCGTGGGATATCTACTGCCACTCGTCTTTACGACAGCCGGATTCGCCATTTTCCAAGCGGCCAACAATACAGCGGTTGTCACAGGGATCGCCTCGGGCCAGCGTGGCGTGGTTTCGGGTCTGCTCAACCTGTCGCGCAATTTGGGCCTTATCACGGGCGCGTCGGCTATGGGATCTGTGTTTTCCTTCGGTACCGGTTCAACCGATGTCAGCACCGCGCCCATTTCAGCCATTACATCCGGCACCCGGCTCGCCTTCGCCGCTGCCACGCTCCTCGTTGGCATCGCGCTTCTGCTCGCGATCAGCCTCTCCAAGCCGGTTACCCGAACTCCCCAAAATTGAGAACAATTGTGTTCGCCGAAATCTTGCGGGCGCTTGCCGTGCTCCTCTTCCCTTCGCTTGCCCAATCTGCGTTTGCAAACGACGCGTCAACCACCGTGCCTGCGTCAAGGGTGACGCCATGAACGCGCCCGTTGGCTCCGATACCTCGCCCAAGAACCCGATGCAACGCCTCGTACACTTCGCGCCAGTCCGGGCTGTGCTCGCGATTTTCCTGACTGCGCTTGCCGGTGGCCTTACGCTCACCTATTTGGGTGAGATGACGCACCCTTCAGGCAGCGAGATGTGGCCGGAGTTTGGCGCAGTGGTCGCTGTACTGGCAGCTTATTGGCTTTATGTTCGTGTAGTCGAACGTCGTGCCGCGCTTGAGATTTCTCGCAAAGGCGCAATAGCCGAGCTAGCTACCGGTGCTTTGGTGGGGGTCGGGCTAGTGGTGTGCGTTGTCGGCCTGGTGAATGTACTCGGCAGCTACCGTGTCGTAGGTGCAAACCCGTGGACTATGAGCATCCTGAGGCCCTTGGCGATGATGACATTCGTCGGCGTTCTAGAGGAAGTCATCAGTCGAGGGATCATTTTCCGCATCACCGAGGCGTCCTTGGGAAGCTGGGCGGGCCTCGGTATCTCTTCAGCCCTGTTTGGGCTCGCGCACCTGCCGGGCGACGGCGCGAGCGGGCTCGCGATCGCCGTGACCGTCGTCGCAGGCGTGATGTTTGCGGCTTCATACATGGTTACGCGCAGGCTGTGGTTGGCGATCGGCATTCACGTCTCTTGGAACTACACGTTGGGTTCGATTTTTTCGGTAGCCGTTTCCGGGCGTGACGCTCAGGGTCTGCTTATTGGTCAGACGAGCGGGCCAGAGTTGCTGACAGGGGGCGCCTATGGCTTTGAAGCCTCGGTGGTAGCGCTCATCGTCCTCGGTGCGGTCGCAGCTTTCTTCTTGCGCGTTGCCTTCGTACGAGGCCACTTCTTAAGCTTCCCCGTCAAGCAGGAAATTCGAAAGTAGAACTCGTTGCGGTTTATTGAGGACATTGGGCGGGCGTTAGCTGGCCGAGCGGTTCGTTGGCCGTTGCACTTGGTAGTCGATCATCCACAACTGAGCGGCATCCACGCATGGAGCAAACGACCGATGTGCGCTCGATCGGCCGACAACCAGCGGTTGGAAAACGGGGTAGAACCCCTGGACTGTTATGTGGTGGCTATGGGTGGACTCGAACCACCGACCCCAGCATTATGAGTGCTGTGCTCTAACCGGCTGAGCTACATAGCCATGGGGAGGCGCAGTCTAAAGGCTTGGCGCGGCGTGGTAAACCGCGCGTCTGCCTTCCAGATTCAATCGACCGACGTTCGCTACGGCAGGTCTTTGGCCTGCCCGGGTCCCTCAAAGTGAATTTCCGCAAGCGTCGGTAGCGCGATTTCGGGCATTTTTTCACGCGCAAGCATCGCATTGAGTGCGACCAGATCGTGCTCCCGCAGTGCTTTCCAGCGATCCAGCGCCGTGTTCAGGTGCTCGCTGTAGTCGGCGTAAACGGCATGCTGCGGTGCGGTCGGCGCGCGGTCGCTTGCTTCGATATCGCTGGCGAGCGATGCAAGCGTCTCGCTGATTGCGGGGATGCCTTCGACATCGCTGCCATTGCCGTCGGCAATCGGTGTTGTGCTCGCGTACAGGGCGAAAATCGACTTGCCAAGCTCGGAACTCGCGCCCGTTGCAGCGCTATTCGAATCCTTGCTGCTCGAATCACCCGCAACCAACGCGATGCCGTTCTTCTTCGCCAGCGCTTCAAGTTGATCGCGCAGCGACTTGATCTCGCCGTAACTTTGGTAGGTTCGACCGAGCGCATCGCCTATCTCGATTGCAAAAGCCGTCGCCTGTTGCAGTCCTTGCGGATCAATCGCGACACGCGGATCGAGTCTCACGTCGAGCGGTGCGTGCAGAGTCTTTCCGCCAACTGTCAACGCCACATCGTAGCGACCCGGCGGCACCAGCGGGCCGAGCGGACCCATCAAGGTATCCTCGCCGAATACCGCAGCGATACTGTATTCGTATCCGATCGTGCGCGGCCTCGGCATGCGCAAGTCCCAGACGAATCGGTGCGTGCCCTTGCTCGTCGCGATTTCTTGCTGCGGTTGCACCCAAACCTCGCTGAAATAACGCTCGGCGTTGCGCCACGCTGGTGTGTGGTCGCTGGCAAAACGGCGCACTAGTTTGCCGTCGGCAGCGTAGATTTCCAGCGCTACCGGTCCGCTCGCATCGGCACCGAGTCGATAGTCGATGATCGCGCCGGCCGGCGGATTTTCGCCGAGCGGCGTTTCGACTGGCGGCGGCGTATCGCGATTCTCGCTGCGACGCAGGCGCCATGCGGGTGCCGGATTGAACAGGAATGCATCGCGCGCGGACTGCGCTTCAGCGGTCTGCCGCAAGGGCGCGATGTTGTCGAGCATCCAGATGGCGCGTCCCTGGGTGCCGGCAATCAAATCACCCTGATGCACGAGCAGATCGCGCACCCACGCGGTCGGCAGATTGCGCTGCAACGGTTGCCAGTGATCGCCGTCATCGAATGAGACATGCACGCCTTGATCGGTGCCGGCAAACAGCAAGCCGGTTTTCTCGGTGTCAGCGCGAACGACGCTGACAAACTGACCCGCGGGCAGACCGTTGACGATTGGCGTCCAGGTTTTTCCATAATCGTGGGTGCGATACGCCTGCGGTCGGAAATCGTCGGTGCGGTGTAAATCGACTGCGATATACGCGGTTGCGGGATCAAGCGCAGAAACATCAATGCTGCTGATCTTGCCCCACGCCGGGAGCCCTTTCGGCGTGATATTGGTCCAATGCGCACCGGCGTCGCGGGTAAGTTGCACAAGACCATCATCGGTGCCAATCCAGATATCGTCGTTGCTGTGCGGCGACAGGCCGATGCTGAAGATGACGCCGTAACCGCAGTCGCGTGCCTTGGCGACAGCGAGATTTTTTTCGCAGTCTCTGGCACCTGCTTTCTTCGCCGACAGATCGGGACTGATGACGTCCCACTTGTCGCCGTGATCGTTCGAGCGGAACAATACCTGCGCGCCCTGATACAACGGATACGGCGCGGTCTGCGATACCGCGATCGGGGTGATCCAGGTGTAGCGGTATTTCACCGACGTCGGGCGCGCGCCGTAACTCGACACTGGCCACGGCGAAATATTCTGCACGCTGCCGGTGCGCGCATCCCAGCGCGACAGGCGGCCGCCAAGGCCAGAGCCGTAGACGATATTCGGATCGACCGGATCGGGGATGTCGTAGTCGCGCTCGTCGGCGCCGACCGGATGCCAATCGCGGAAACTCAGCGCGCCGTAGTCGCTGCGACTCGCAATCGCAACCGTGCCGCTGTCCTGCTGACCGGAGTACACCCAATACGGAAACCGATTGTCGACGGCCAGATGGTAAAGCTGCGCAGTCGGCTGGTTGTACCAGCTGCTCCAGGTCTGGCCGCCGTTGACCGAAACGACCGCGCCTTGGTCACTCCCGGTGATCATGTGGTCGGCGTGTTTCGGATTGATCCACAGATCGTGGTAATCGTCGCCACCCGGCGAACCCTTGGTGATCGTCCATGTCTTGCCACCATCATCACTGCGGCGGATCGACTGACCCACCGCATACAGCCGATCGCGATTTGCGGGATCGCTCGTGATGCGCGCGAAATAATCGTTCTTCTGCCAACCCTCGCTGCTGACATGCATCCAGTTCGCGCCGCCATCGTCGGAGCCATACAGGCCACCGACATCGGATGATTTGCCTTCGGCATTGACGATCGCGTAGACACGTCCGCCGCTCGCCGTCGCAAGCCCAATGCGTCCGAGGATTGCAGTCGGCCAACCACCGCCGGCAAGACGCTTCCAGTTCTGCCCGCCATCGGTCGACTTGTAGATGCCGCTGCCGGGGCCGTCGTTGGGCTGGAAATACGACAGCCACGGATAATTGCGGATCTGCCACGCGGCGGCATATACCGTTTCGGGGTTTGCCGGATCGGCAGCGAGATCGACGACGCCGGTGTCGGCATCGATCGACAGGGTCTGCTTCCAGGTTTTGCCGCCATCGCTGCTGCGGAACACGCCGCGCTCACGATTCGGCCCGAAGTAATGTCCGACTGCGCCGACCAGCACGGTGCTTGCGTCGCGCGGATCGATCAGCACCGCACCGATATGGCGGGTTTCACGCAACCCGACCGATTGCCA
>JBDTOS010000153.1:0-6659 GCA_039933095.1 Dokdonella sp. | reverse complement strand
CGCAGGCTATTGCGCATTCGGCATCTCATTGATGATCGCATTGCAGGCGCTCGTGTCGATCGGCGTGAATCTCGGCGTATTGCCGACCAAGGGTCTGACCCTACCGCTGATCAGTTCCGGCGGATCGAGCGTGATGATGACCTGCGTCGCGATCGGTCTGCTCGCGCGTTGCAGTTACGAAGTATCGCGCGCTGAAAACAATGCCGCCGCTGTGCCGGCCAGCTTGCTCGCGGAAAAAATTCGTCCGTGAGCGCGCCGGTACTCATCATGGCTGGCGGCACCGGGGGACACATTTTTCCCGGCATCGCCGTGGCCGATGAGTTGCGCGCGCGCGGGGTGCCGGTGGTTTGGCTCGGTGGCGAAGTCGGGCTTGAAGGACGCCTGGTGCCGCAAGCCGGTATTCGCATGGAGACGCTCGCGTTCTCGGGTGTGCGCGGAAAGGGCATTGCAACCTTGCTCAGCGCACCGCTGCGACTGTTGCGAGCTGTCTTGGCTGCGCGTCGAATACTCCAAAAGACTTCGCCGCGCAGCGTACTGTCGATGGGTGGGTACGCCGCCGCGCCCGGCGGTATCGCCGCATGGCTTGCTCGGTTCCCACTGATCGTTCACGAGCAGAATCGCGTGCCAGGATTCACCAATCGCCTGCTCGCACGCTTCGCGCGCAAATTGCTGGTCGGTTTCTCCGATGCGTTCCCTCCCGGTCGTGCCGAATGGGTCGGCAATCCAGTGCGCGCCGACATTGCCGCGATGTCGCCGCCAGCCGAGCGCGCTGCCGCGCGAAACGGTGCACTGCGCCTGCTCGTGATTGGCGGCAGTCAAGGCGCGCAAATCCTGAATACGCGAGTACCGGCTGCGCTCGCGATGCTGCCGACTTCGCTACATTACGATGTGCGTCACCAGTGCGGCGCAAAGCACACTGATTCGGCCCGAGCTGCCTACGCGGCAGTCGGAGTCAGCGCCAGCGTCGAGCCGTTTATCGACGACATGGTTGCAGCGTATGCGTGGGCCGATCTGGTCGTGTGCCGCGCCGGAGCGCTGACCATCGCCGAGCTTGCCGCTGCCGGGTTGGCGTCGGTCCTGGTGCCATTCGCGGCGGCCGTTGACGACCATCAAACGCGCAATGCGGAAGCATTGGTCACCGTCGGTGCAGCACGGTTGCTGCCGGAAAGCGTTGCGAGTGTCGATCGTCTGTCCAACCTGCTGACCGAGCTGGGTAACAATCGCGGGCGATTGCTGGCGATGGCAACAGCGGCACGCACGTTGGCCAAGCCAGAGGCGACTCGCCGCATCGCCGATTGCTGTCTGGAGTTCGCGGCATGAAGGGCACCAATTCCAAACCGCATCGCGAGATCGGCGAGAATTTTAAGCGCGTGCATTTTGTCGGCATCGGTGGCGCCGGCATGAGTGGCATCGCGGAGGTGTTGCACAACCTAGGCTACACCGTCTCCGGGTCCGATCGAGCCGACACCGCGACGACACGACGACTGCGCGAACTCGGCGTGCGCATCGAGCGCGGCCACGCTGCGGAAAACATCGTCGATGTCGATGCGCTGGTCGTATCCAGTGCGATCAACGCGGACAACCCTGAGCTTGTTGCCGCGCGCGAACGTCGAATTCCGATCGTGCCGCGCGCCGAAATGCTTGGCGAGCTGATGCGCTTTCGGCGTGGCATTGCGGTCGCCGGGACGCACGGCAAGACCACCACGACAAGTCTGGTCGCCAGCGTGCTTGCCGAGGGCGGTTTCGATCCAACCTTCGTCATTGGCGGCCAGCTCACTGCGGCGGGTGCGCACGCGCGGCTCGGCACCGGCGAATATCTTGTCGCCGAAGCGGACGAATCCGACGGCTCGTTTCTGCTGCTGTCGCCGGTCATCGCGATCGTCACCAACATCGACGCCGATCACTTGGAAAACTATGGCGGTGACTATTCGGCAATGACGCAGGCGTTCTCCGATTTTCTGCATCGCCTACCGTTTTACGGTATCGCGGTGTTGTGCAGCGACGACCAGCAAACTGCTGAGCTTGCGCGGGACATGCCGCGCCGGATCGTTACCTACGGAATCGAAAGCGCGGCCGACGTGCGCGCCAGCGACTTGCGGGCTGACGGTCGGCGGATGCATTTCAAGCTGCATCTGCCGGATGCCGATGACGCAATCGAGATGAGCTTGAATCTGCCCGGTAGCCACAATGTGCTCAATGCGCTGGCTGCGTGTGCGGTCGGCTGGCAGCTCGGGGTGGATAGCGACGCGATGCATGAGGCGTTGGCCGGATTTCAGGGTGTTGGCCGACGCTTCGATGCGCGCGGGGAAATCGCTCTCGACCAGGGTTCGGCAATGCTGGTTGATGACTATGCGCACCATCCACGCGAACTTGCTGCAGTGTTTGCGGCGGCTCGCGGGGGTTGGCCGGGGAAACGCCTCGTGGTCGCATTCCAGCCGCATCGCTACACCCGCACGCGCGATTTACTCGATGACTTCGCGAATGTGCTGGCTGAAGCTGATGTGCTGGCGTTGACCGATGTTTATCCGGCCGGCGAAACGCCGATCGCCGGTGCCGATGGGCGAGCGCTGGCGCGTGCCGTGCGCGCGCGCGGCAAGGTCGATCCCGTGCTGGTCCCACACCCGCGCGATCTGCGCCCGGCCTTGACCAGCCTGTTGCGTGATGGCGATCTGCTGCTGCTGTGTGGTGCTGGCGACATTGGTGCCGCTGCCAGCGAATTTGCCGCGAGCGGTGAGATGAGGTCGCGAGCTGCATGAACAGCAAGTGGAAAATTGCAGACTCGCCAATCGGTTCAAGCAGGATCGGTGACGTCAGCCGGTTCGGTCGAGTCGCGGTGGCCCTCGGTGGAAATTCGGCCGAGCGCGAAGTATCACTGGATTCCGGCCGCAACGTGCTGGCGGCGCTGCGCGCACGCGGCGTCGACGCGCATCCGGTCGATGGCATTCCGGCATTGCTCGACGCGTTGCGCGCCGGTCACTACGCACGCGTGTTCAACATCCTGCATGGCCGCGGTGGTGAAGACGGCGTGTTGCAGGGCGCGCTGGAATCGCTGGGCGTGCCGTACACGGGCTCGGGCGTGCTGGGCTCGGCGTTGAGCATGGACAAGATTCGCACCAAGCAAGTCTGGCAGACGGTCGGATTGCCGACGCCCGCGCATGTGCGCCATCGCGCCGGTGAAGACGTCGTGCGCGCTGTCGAGCAACTTGGATATCCGGTCATCGTCAAGCCGTCGCATGAGGGTTCGAGCGTCGGCGTGACCCGTGTACACACGAGCAGTGATCTTCCCGCAGCGATTGAGCTCGCCGAGCGCTACGACGGCGAGCTGCTGATCGAAAGCCTGGTCGAGGGCGACGAATTGACCGTCGCAATCCTCGGCGATCAGGTGTTGCCGTCGATCCGGATCGTGCCGAAGGGTGCGTTCTACGATTACCACGCCAAATATGTCGCCGAAGACACCCAGTACGTGTGCCCGGGCCTCGAAGGCGACGCCGAGATTGCAGTGCGTGAACTCGCCGCTGCCGCATTCGAGTCGGCCGGTTGTGCCGGTTGGGGTCGTGTCGATCTGATGCGCGACAAGAGCGGGCGCAACACGCTGCTGGAAGTCAACACGACCCCCGGCATGACCAGCCATTCGCTGGTTCCAAAAGCGGCGCGCGTGGTCGGTATCGATTTCGAAACACTGTGCTGGCGCATCTTAGAAACCAGCTTCGAGGACGCCGCGCCATGAAGGGCGGACTGCTGCTCAAGTTGCTGGCATGGGGAATTGCCCTGACCCTTATCGCGTTGCCGGTGATCGGCGTGCTCAACGGTCGCTTCGCATCGGATCGCTGGCCGGTGAAGAAATTGCAGGTGCAGGCCGAATTCAACCATGTCAGTGCCGAGCAGATTCGCACTGCTGTATCGGCTCAGCTTGGTTCCGGTTTTTTTGCGCTCAACCTCGACGAGGTTCGCTCTGCAGTGAGCACGTTGCCATGGGTGGCGCGCGTCGACGCGCGCAAGCGCTGGCCGGATACGCTGGAACTGACCGTGTATGAGCAACTGCCGTTTGCGCGTTGGGGCGATACGCGCCTGATCAGTCGCTCGGGGCAATTGTTCAGTGTGCCTGGCACAGCGGTATTGCAAGGTTTGCCGCAAATGTCGGGACCGGATGACCGACTCGCCGAAGTGCTGGCGTTCTACAAGCGGTGCCAGACCGATTTTTCCGGCACCGGCTTGCTCGTCACGGCGGTTGCGTTGAGCGATCGCGGCAGCTGGATGCTGAGCCTCGCCAGTGGCGCGCAAATCGCGATTGGCCATGATCAGGTCGAGGCGCGTATCAAGCGCTTCCGCGATGTCTGGGCGCAGATTGCGTCGAGCCAGCCAGCCGGCCCGGCCTACATCGATTTGCGCTATCAAAACGGGTTTGCAGTGCACTGGGCGGAAACGGAACCGGCCAGTTCAGCACCGGCCCCGGAATTGCCGCCATCGCCGCCCCAGGCGCGAGCGACGACACCGACGCGATCAAGTCTGCCCGCACCAGCACCCGGCGGTCACTCAACTACCGATACGAATTTTCCATTCGACTCCAGCTCGCGACTCGTGCGCGCGGCATGGAGCGAACCGCTCAGGAGCAGCGTCTGACGATGAATCGCAAAAGCGAACGCAACCTGATCGTCGGACTCGACATCGGGACATCCAAAGTCGTCGCGATCGTCGGTGAGTACGCCGTGGGCGAACCGCTCGACATTATCGGCATCGGCTCGCATCCGGCGCACGGGCTCAAGCGCGGTGTCGTCGTCGATATCGAATCGACCGTACATTCGATCCAGCGCGCTGTCGAGGAAGCTGAATTGATGGCGGGCTGCCAGATCCGCTCGGTCTACGCGAGCATCTCGGGCAGCCACATCAAGGATGAGAATTCGCACGGGACAGCGCCGATCCGCGACAAGGAAGTGAGCCAGTCCGATCTGGATCAGGTGCGCAACTCGGCCTGTGCCATCGCGATCCCGGCCGATCGCACTGTGCTGTACACCGAGGCCCAGGAATTTTTGATCGACGGCCAGGAAGGTATTCGCCATCCGGTCGGCATGTCCGGCGTGCGTCTCGAGGCGAATGTGCATCTTGTCAGCGGTGCGGCCAGCGCGGTGCAGAATTTGACCAAGTGCATCAACCGCTGCGGCTTGCAGGTCGATCGCCTGGTACCGGCAGCAGTCGCGTCGAGCGCAGCGGTGTTGACCGACGACGAAAAGGAACTCGGCGTGTGCCTGGTCGATGTCGGAGCCGGAACCACTGATATCGCGATCTACACCGGCGGCGCGCTGCGCCACACGACATCGTTGGCGATTGGCGGCGATCAGGTCACCAGCGATATCGCCCATCTGATGCGCACGCCGACCGCACATGCCGAGGAATTGAAGGTGCGCTACGCCTGCGCGCTGGCCCAGCTCGCCCATGCCGAAGAGACGATCCAGGTACCGAGCGTCGGCGACCGTCCGCCGCGCCGCCTGGCGCGTCAGAACCTCGCCGAAGCGGTGCAGCCGCGTTATGAGGAGATCTTCGAAATGGTGCAGGCCGATCTGCGCCGCAGCGGACGTGAGGAACTCGTGCGCGCGGGCATCGTGCTGACCGGCGGTGCTGCACGCATGGAAGGTGCGCTCGAACTCGCTGAGGAGTTGTTCCACATGCCGGTGCGGCTTGGCCTGCCGCAACACGTCAGCGGTCTCGTCGATGTCGTCTCCAACGCCATCCACGCAACCGGCGTCGGCTTGCTGATTCACGGGGCGCGCAGCGAATCCGGCGGTCGCATGGGAGGAACTGTCGGTGTTTCGCCAAGCAGCGGATTGCTTGGCCGGATGACGAACTGGTTCAAGGGAGAGTTCTAGTGAACCAACAACACCATCGGCACGCAGCCGAGCAAATCGATTTGGCACCCCTGGATTTGGTGCCATGGTGGACGGCGCGCCAGCCGCCATCGCCTGAACGGTGCCCGGACGCATCCGGATCAGGCCACGGCAATCTCACAACAAGGCAACACGACGGAGGACGGAAAAATGTTTAATCTGGTCGACAGAATGACACCGAATGCAGTCATCAAGGTCATCGGTGTGGGTGGGGGCGGCGGTAACGCGGTCAGTCACATGGTGGACGCCGAGGTCGATGGCGTCGAATTTGTTTGCGCGAATACCGATTCGCAGGCATTGAAAAACAGCGGTGCCAAATGCACCCTGCAACTGGGCGCCAGCGTCACCAAGGGTCTTGGTGCCGGCACCAATCCCGAGACCGGTCGTCAGGCCGCGCTGGAAGATCGTGATCGCATCATAGAATTGCTCGAAGGTGTCGACATGGTCTTCATCACGGCGGGCATGGGCGGCGGAACCGGCACCGGCGCAGCTCCGGTGGTGGCTCAGCTCGCCAAGGAAAAAGGAATCCTGACCGTCGCCGTGGTCACCAAGCCATTTCCGTTCGAAGGACGGCGGCGCATGCAGGTCGCGCTCAAGGGTATCGAGGAATTGGGGCAATATGTGGATTCCTTGATCATTGTTCCAAACGAGAAGCTGCTCACCGAACTCAGCCGCGACGTTACCCTGCTCTCGGCATTCAAGAGCGCCAATGATGTGCTGCTCGGAGCGGTGCGCGGAATTGCCGACTTGATCACCCGACCGGGCTTGATCAATGTCGAT
>JBDTOS010000152.1:0-6686 GCA_039933095.1 Dokdonella sp. | reverse complement strand
GACAGCGGCGCGTACACGGCCATTGGCATTGAGATAGATCAACACGCCGCTTGCCTTGCTGACTTCATCGGGTTTGACGACAAGGCAGCCGCCATTGCCCTGATCGTGTTCGAAGATGGCGAACGCGGTGCCGCCAAAGTCCATCGTGTCGACCTTGATCGCGAGCACGGCGCGATAAAACGTCGCCGCGCGTTCAAGATCGGTCACCGGGATATCGAACCAGACCGCGCGGTTGTGGGTGGCATTGAGATCGCTCATGGATTTGTCTCCCTGCTTATCGGGTGCACAGGATACCGCGCGGCGAACTACGCAGACATTGCGGTTTCCGCAAGTTTTTCGACCCCGGCACGTGCGAGTTCGCTCAAGTCGGTCGCACCTGTTTGTGCGTGGGCTATGATCGCGTTGCGCATACGCGGGTCCCAGTAACGTTGAAGATGCATCGCGACCCCCGCGATAGCCGCGACGCGATCGGGTTCGGACTCGAAGTAGGCGGCGATATCGTTCGCCATTTGCACGAGGCGTTCGCTGTTCATGGCAACGCGCCGGTTTCGATTCCGACAATTCGCTGACCGTTCGCATAGACGACGAATCCGGGCGAGCGGGCAAACCCTATCAAGGTAATGCCGGTTGCCTCAGCGAGATGGATGGCCAACGCCGTCGGTGCCGAGATCGCGGCGAGCAGCGTGATGCCGACTGTCGCTGCCTTCTGCACCATTTCGTAACTAGCTCGACTCGTAATTGCGCAAAAACCCTGCGCCGGATCGACATGCGGCGTGGCCATTGCACCGATCAATTTGTCGAGCGCGTTGTGGCGGCCGACATCTTCGCGCACGGCAATGAGATTACCTTCGCAATCGCTCCACGCGGCCGCATGGATGGCGCCGGTCGCGGCATTCAAGGGTTGGACCGATTCGAGTGTGGCGAAGCTGCGCAGCACAGCGTCGCCATAGATTCGCAATCCGCTCGCAACCGGCGACGGGTGCCGCACCACGTCGGCGAGTTCCTGGGTTCCGCACAATCCACAACTGCTGCGGCCGGTGAGATTGCGGCTGCGCGCGGCAATGGCCTTCGCCAGCGACTCCGGAATCCGCATTGCGATCTCGATGCCTTCGAGCAAATTGCGAATTTCAATGTGTTCGATATCACCGGGTGAGTTGACGATCGCCTCACTCAGCGAAAACCCAACTGCGAAGTCTTCCAGGTCGAGCGGCGTCGCCATCATCACGACATGCGCCACGTCGTTGTAGCGCAAAGCAATCGGAACCTCGCTTGCGATCGTATCGCTGGCTCTTCTAACGTGACCATGCTGCCAGCGCATCACGTCGCGCCTGACGCGACCGGGCACTGACGATTCGGAGTCGGGAACCGACGCTTCAACCGTTGTGCTCACGGCGCGATCAATCCGCCGTCTCACTCGCTCGTCGATCACGAAGCAGCTGCTGCTGCACATCGCTGAATGCGCGATAGCGTTGCTGCCACTCGGACGGCTGGCTAACGCGCGTGACTTCGACTGCCGTGACCTTGTACTCGGGACAATTGGTCGCCCAATCGGAATTTTCCGTGGTGATCACATTCGCGCCGGAAAACGGAAAATGAAACGTCGTGTAGACGACGCCCGGTTGCATACGGTCGCTGATCGTCGCATGCAAAACGGTCTCACCGGCGCGACTCGCAATGCCGACCCAGTCACCGTCGTTGATGCCGCGCTGTTCGGCGTCGTGCGGATGGATTTCGAGACGATCCTCGGCATGCCAGATATTGTTCGGCGTTCGCCGAGTCTGTGCGCCAACATTGTATTGGCTCAATATGCGACCCGTGGTGAGAATCAAGGGGAACTTTGCATTGCCCTTTTCGGTGGTCGGCACATATTCGGTCAGCATGAAGCGACCCTTACCACGCACGAATTCGTCGACATGCATGATCGGCGTACCATCCGGTGCCGCGTCGTTGCACGGCCATTGAATACTACCGAGACGATCAAGTTTGGCGTAACTGACACCAGTGAACGTCGGCGTCAGGCGAGCGATCTCGTCCATGATCTCCGATGGATGGTTGTAGTTCATCGGGTAATCCATTGCCTTCGACAATAGCTGCGTGATTTCCCAATCGGCATAGCCATTCTTCGGCTGCATCACCCGGCGCACACGCGAGATGCGGCGCTCGGCGTTGGTGAACGTGCCGTCCTTTTCGAGGAAACTCGATCCCGGAAGAAACACGTGCGCAAACTTGGCGGTCTCGTTGAGAAAGAGATCCTGGACGATGACGCACTCCATCGCCGAGAGCGCCGCAGTGACGTGCTGGGTATTCGGATCGGACTGACCGATGTCTTCGCCCTCGATGTACAAACCCTTGAATTCGCCATCGAGCGCGGCCTCGAACATGTTGGGAATGCGCAAGCCGGGTTCGGCCAGCAAGGTGACGCCCCAAGCCTGCTCGAAACTACCGCGCACAGCGTTGTCGGAAACGTGCCGATAGCCCGGCAGCTCGTGCGGGAACGAACCCATGTCGCACGAACCCTGCACGTTGTTCTGACCACGCAGCGGATTGACGCCGACTCCGCGGCGACCGAGATTGCCGGTCGCCATCGCCAGATTCGCAATCGCCATGACTGCGGTCGATCCCTGCGAATGTTCGGTCACGCCGAGGCCATAGTAAATCGCCGCATTGCCGCCGGTCGCGAACAGCCGCGCCGCGCTGCGCACCTTCGCTACCGCAACGCCGGTTTGCGATTCCATCGCTTCCGGCGAATGTTTCGGATCAGAGATAAACCTCCGCCACTTTGCAAACGCATCGTCCTCGCAGCGCAACGCAACGAACGCGTCGTCGACCAAGCCTTCGTTGACGACTACATGCGCCATGCTATTGAGCAGCGCGACATTGCTGCCGGGTTTGAGATTCAAATGAAAATCGGCGACGACATGCGGCATGCGCACCAGATCGATGCGACGCGGATCGGCAATGATGAGCTTTGCGCCCTGACGCAAACGACGCTTCAATTGCGATGCGAATACCGGATGACCATCGGTCGGATTCGCACCGATGACAAAAATGACATCGCAGTGCATGACCGAATCGAAATCCTGGGTTCCGGCCGACTCGCCCAGCGTTTGCTTCAATCCGTAGCCGGTCGGTGAGTGGCAAACGCGTGCGCAGGTGTCGACATTGTTGTTGCCGAATCCTGCGCGCACGAGTTTTTGCACGAGGTAGGTTTCCTCGTTGCTGCAGCGCGATGAGGTGATTCCGCCGATTGCGTCGTTGCCGTATTTGCCCTGGATGCGGCGGAGCTCGCTCGCCGCATGCGCAATCGCTTCGGACCATGAGACGACCTTCCAGGGATCGCTGATCTTCGCCCGGATCATCGGCGTCGTGATGCGATCCTTGTGTGTCGCGTAGCCGATCGCGAATCGGCCCTTGACGCAGGCATGGCCGTGGTTAGCGTGGCCATCATTGTTCGGCACCATGCGCACCACGTCTTCGCCTTGCATCTCGGCACGAAACGAGCAGCCGACGCCGCAATACGCGCACGTGGTGGTGATGCTGTGCTGCGCCTGACCTTTCTCGATGATCGATTTCTCGGTCAGAGTCGCGGTCGGGCAGGCTTGCACGCAAGCGCCGCAGGAGACGCATTCGGAATCAAGAAATGATTGGTTCTGGCTCGCGTTGACGGCTGAATCGAATCCGCGGCCCGCGATGGTCAGGGCGAAAGTCCCCTGCACTTCGTCGCAGGCGCGCACACAGCGCGAGCAGACGATGCACTTGGATGGATCGAAGGTGAAGTAGGGATTCGACTCATCCTTCGCTGAGAAATATGGGTTAGGTGCCTTTCGAGGGGGGCTGCCAGCGATGGCTGCTTCCTGATCTTCGCGAGCACAGACGCTCGCATGGACATGGTTCGCGCCGTTGTACCCGTAGCGCACGTCACGCAGCCCAACAACCCCGGCCATGTCCTGCAATTCGCAATGCCCGTTGGCCGGACAGGTCAGACAATCGAGCGGATGATCGGAGATATACAACTCCATTACACCACGGCGGATTTCGGCGAGCTTCGTGTTCTGCGTTGACACACGCATGCCGTCCACGACCGGTGTGGTGCACGAAGCCGGATAGCCTTTCATGCCGTCGATCTGCACGAGGCACAAACGACACGATCCGAATGCGTCGAGCGAATCGGTCGCGCACAGACGCGGAATGTTGATGCCGTTAAGGGATGCGGCGCGCATGACCGACGTTCCCTGCGGGACGCGGACGGCGAAACCATCGATCTCCAGTCGCACGGATTTCAATGAATCCAGCGACTGGATAAACGGCGTGCCGTGATCGGTTTCGGCTATGGAACGCATATGCTGCTCCGGGTTCGTGGAACTGACTTTATCGCTTTTGCGTGCGTATCGCCGATGTCGATCGGCTTCAGCCTATTGATTTGCGCTCGATACTCGCGGGACAAAGTCTTCGGGAAAATGATTCAATGCGCTGAGTACCGGATACGGCGTCAATCCTCCGAGCGCGCACAGCGATCCATGCAAGAGCGTATTGCACAGGCTGCGCAGAAGTTCTGCGTTTGCGTCGACATTCTCGCTGGCGCGAATTCGATCGATGACCTCGACACCACGCGTCGAGCCGATCCGACACGGTGTGCATTTGCCGCACGATTCCAGCGCGCAGAACTCCATCGCGAAACGCGCCTGCGCTGCCATATCGACGGTATCGTCGAATACAACGATTCCGCCGTGGCCGAGCATCGCGCCAATCGCGGCGAACGCCTCGTAGTCGATCGGCGTGTCAAATTGCGATTCTGGAAGATAGGCGCCAAGCGGCCCACCGACCTGTACCGCGCGAATCGGACGCCCGTTTGCCGAACCACCGCCAAAGTCGTAGAGCAATTCGCGCAGTGTTATGCCGAACGCTTTTTCGACCAGACCGCCGCGCCGGATATTTCCGCACAACTGGATCGGCAGGGTGCCGCGTGATCGACCGGTTCCGTAATCGCGATACCACGTCGCGCCACGTTCGAGTATCGACGGCACCGATGCGAGCGTGATGACGTTGTTGACGACGGTCGGCTGGCCGAACAATCCCTTGATCGCAGGCAGCGGTGGCTTGACGCGCACCTGGCCGCGTTTGCCTTCGATGCTCTCGAGCATCGAGGTTTCTTCACCGCAGATGTACGCCCCGGCACCGAGTCGAACCTCAATATCGAACTCGCGTCCGCTGCCGTGAATATCGTTGCCGAGCCAGCCAACATTGCGAGCATTCTCGAGCGCCTCGTTCAAGGTGCGATGCGCGTGCGGATACTCGCAACGCAGGTAAATGTAGCCCTTGGTCGCACCGACCGCGAGCGCGGCGATCGTCATGCCTTCGATCAGCAGATACGGATCACCTTCCATGATCATGCGGTCGGAGAACGTACCTGAATCACCTTCGTCAGCGTTGCAGACTATGAACTTCGGCGAGCCCGGCACGTCAGCGACCGTTTTCCACTTGATGCCGGTCGGAAACGCCGCCCCACCGCGACCGCGCAGGCCGGAAGCTGTGATCGTCTGCACGATGTCGATCGGTGATGTTTGCAACGCGCGCTCGAGTCCACGCCAACCGCCGTGACGCTGGTAGTCGTCGAGACTTGTCGGATCAGTGATGCCGACTCGCTTGAAGCAAAAGCGCTCCTGATTTTTCAGGAATGGCATTTGTTCGACGATTCCGATGCACGCTCGGTGCGCGCCGCCATCAAGGAAATTGGCATCGAACAGCCCTTCAACATCGCCGCTCAAGACCGGTCCATAACCCGCACGGCCTGCCGGTGTTGCGACTTCGACAAGTGGTTCCAGCCAGTACATGCCGCGCGAACCATTGCGCACGATGTGAACATCGAGGCCACGATGCGTTGCGCTTTCTGCAATGGCCTGCGCTACCGCTTCGGCGCCGACGGCGAGCGCGCTGGAGTCGCGCGAAATGAATACGGTCGTCGTCATGCCGGATGGCTATAGCGATCGAGTATTGAATCAACGCGCTCGGTGGTCAGTCGCCCGTGAACCTGATCATCAATCATCAGCGATGGTGCACACGCGCAGTTGCCCAGACAATAAACCGCTTCCAGCGTGACGCTGCCATCGGCGCTGGTTTCGCGGAAATTGATACCCAGCCTTTCGCGAACATGATGCTCAATCGCGGCCGCGCCCATCGCCTGGCACGCTTCGGCGCGACACAGACGCAGCACATGCCGCCCCGGCGGCTGCGAGCGAAAGTGGTGATAGAAACTGATCACCCCGTGCACTTCGGCGCGGCTCAGATTTAGCGCGTTGGCGATGATCGGCACTGTACTCGGCGGCACATAGCCCAATGAGTCCTGGACGCCATGCAGGATTGGCAGTAGCGCACCCGGCAGCGACTGAAGGCGAGTGACGATTTCGACGATCGCTTGCCGATTAGCTTCGGTAAGTGCGTTCGACTGGTCGGAAGGCTCGTGCTCGGCAGAATGTTCACTCATCGTGCTGAAAAATGTTCGCTGAAGAGTCAGTGCTCAGTATGCACCGGTGTTGCAGCCTTGGTTTCTGCGTCGCAACACTTTGGTGACCCGCTTAAAGAGAAACGCCCCCTCCGTTGGGAGATGGCGTCAGGGATAAAAGCACAGCGATGACCTGTTGCGGGTCGCGCCTTCGGCGCAGTAAAAAGCCCCGCCTGTTTTCACAGGC
>JBDTOS010000151.1:0-6698 GCA_039933095.1 Dokdonella sp. | reverse complement strand
CATCGCATACGACAATGCTGGTACCGGTGACGATGCCCAGTTTTTTCGCGAGCGGTATTCCGGAGTAGCCGACGGAGGTTGTATTCATGTCAACCATCCCGGCAGTCCTGACTCAAAACGAGGTTTTGCGCGAACCTGTTCAGCGGCAGCTTAGGCCCCGGTTGCCACATGATCAATCGGCGTCCGGATCGGCGCCGACCGAGCGCAGATAGGCATCCAGACCGCGCTCGCGCTGTTCCACAAACGTCTCGCCAGTTTCGGACAGAGCGGTAATTCGGTCGGGGCGGAAATTGCGAAAATCGTTGCGCAATCGACACCATGCGCCGAGGGTCCAGCTACCGCCCCAGAATGAAAGGCATAGCGGCTCGACGGCGCGACTCGTGGCGAGGTCATTCTTGTCGAGATAGCGTAGTTGCAGGACGCGCCGCGCTTCGATCGCCGAGTGCAGACGATCGATCATGCCGCTGCTCTCGATGCGGTTCGAAAGTTCTGGCGCGAAGATGCGCGTGCGTCGACTGCGTTCGGCGAGATCGGGTGGCAGAACGGCCTTGATCTTGAGCAGGGCGGTGCGCGCTCCGAGTCCGAGACGCTCGCCGCCGAACGCGCGTACAAACCGCGTTCCCACCACGAGCGCCTCGACTTCCTCGGCATTGAACATCAACGGTGGAATGTCGGAACCCTTGCGCAGCACGTAACCAACGCCAGCCTCGCCTTCGATCGGTACGCCGGACAATTGCAGATCGGCGATGTCGCGATAAAGCGTGCGCACCGAGACCCGCAAGGTGTCGGCGAGTCGGTGTGCAGGCAATGCAGTGCGTCGGCCACGCAAGGCATGGATAATCAGAAACAGGCGATCGGCGCGACGCATGCGTGCATCATCGCGCGCCGCTCGGAGTTGTGCCAATCGGATGGCATCGACCGCGTTTCACTAACGCAAACGCGACCGCCGGGTTGGCGACAAGTGCAGCGTCTCAGGCGGTTGCAACAAGCGCCGATTCAAGCTCGGTGCGATCTCGCTCCGCCAGTTCGGATGCATCGCCAGTGCCGCGCGATGCAGATCGAATGCCGCACGATCCACGAACGTAGCCAGCCATACGAATACGTGTTCGCCCTCGCGGACCGGTAATCGCGGAAACGTGTTCCCGCTTTCTTCGGTTACCAGACTGGCGAGGATGCTTGCACCGGTTTCGCCCAGGATCGGAGCTACCGAGCTGTCGAAGAAATCGACAAAGTCGGAGTCCACCATTGCATCGAACGGGTAGATCGTCGCCACGACAATTCTGGTGTTTTCTTTGTCAGTGGTAGAAAGTGGTAACGCGCGATCGACTTCGGCAAAACCGGAACCGCAATGGGCGTCGCGCAGCAACAGCACGTTGTCCGAATCGATCAGCGTCACGTTCGCCGCGCTGCGATGCTGTTTCCAGACCGGCCCATCGTAGAACTCGGCCAACGCTGCCGCGCGCGTCGGCATGTCGGGAAAGCCGCGCAGCCATACGAAGCGATCGGGATTGTCGAGATCGCGAAACAAACCGATCAGGCGAATTCCGCAGGACTCCTGGGATTCGACAAAGTTGTCTTCGAACAACGCGATCAACTCGTCGCGGCGGCCGGGATGAAGCGTGTATTGACGCAGCTCCACGATCGCTGTGTCCGCCGTTGAGCTTGTCATTTCGGAGGTCATGTCGAACCCTCATCCGAACTCGCGATCCGGGTCATCCGCATGATCCAGTTGGTTTCCCAGGTGACACCTTCATCAACGGAAAACGCCTGTTCCCATTTCGCGCTGGTCGGCGTGATTTCGGACCATATGAAGCGTGCCAGCACCGGAACCCCTGCATGCGTATCGCGACCTTCGAAGCGACCGACGTCGTCTCGAAAACGACCATCAACCGGTGGTTGCAGCACACCATCGCGATTGCCTGCCCAGTAAATACTCCATAGCTGCGTCGCCGGGTTGAACAGACGCAGGCTCATGCCGACGAAGCCACCGCCAGATTGAGTGCCGCCCCAGTCAGTAATGAAATCATCGATGTTGCCAATGCCGCCGAGGATCGGTCGGCATTCTTGGGTCGCCTCGAAATGCTCCCAGTCGGTCGAACCGACGAGACGTTGTTTCAGGCGTTCGTTGCGGACGTGCCAGCGTCCGAAGAAGAAATCGAAATCGCGGGAACCGCTAAACACGTCGTTGGCCATGCTGATCTTCCTGCAACAAGCGAGGGGAGATCAGCATGCAGCAGGGCTGCTGCCGGCCTTATGTCAGTAGCCTGTGTCTTGCGCAGGCAGATCGATTGGCTGATTCGGTCCTTTAAAGTGCGCCGTGTCTTGCAAGCGCTGCATCCAGCCGCGTTTGATCGAACCCTTGGAGTTTCTCTCCGTCGATCAGGATCAATGGTGTGCCGACGCCACCCAGATCGTGCCACTCGTCCCAGATCTTGGTCGAATCCTCAATGTCACGTTCCTCCCAGGTCACGTTGTGGCTGCGAAAGTACGCGCGCGCCTTGGCGCAGTATGCGCAGGTCTTGGTTGCATACATGATCACCTGCGGTGACGCCTTTGCGGTGCCTGCGGCCATCGCCCCGCCGACCATGAGTGTGCCCACTCCGACCGCTGCACCGATGGCCAGCAAGACCCCATACATTGCGCGCTTCATCATCTTCGACCCATTGAGAAAAGCCGCGAGACGCTGCGGCGGCAGGCTTGGGATTCCCGGTACCGGCAAGAGTTCCCAATCACAAGCCGCAAGCTCTCACGATCGGCATGACGATGATGTGGCGCGGTAAGACGCATTGCCACGTCTGCGATAACGTTCTGCTCTGGATCGGTGTCAATCGGGAATCTCGGGTTCGACGAGTTTCGCCAGCTGCATGAGCGATTCCTGCCAGCCGAGATAGCACATCTCGAGCGGAATCATTTCGGGCAAACCTTCCTGCACGATGGTGAGTTCAGTTCCGCAGGAAACCTTCTTCAACGTGATCGTCGTATGCATTTCTCCAGGCAAGTTGGAGTCCTCGAACCGGTCGGTGTAGCGAATGGTTTCGTGTGGCACGAGTTCGCGATACTCACCACCAAACGAGTGACCGTTGCCGGTCGAGAAATTGGTGAACGACATCCGATAGGTGCCGCCCACTTTCGCATCCATGTGGTGAACCTTGCAGGTGAATCCGTACGGCGGAAGCCATTTGGCCATGGCATCGGCATCGAGAAAGGCGCGATAGACGCGCTCCGGAGTTGCGCGCAGCACACGGTGTAGGCGAATGGTTCCAGTGGACATGGGCGATTACCTCCTGCTTGCAGGGAAACGATTCAGCGTTGAACGAACAGGTCGGTCTGAAAGCTACCTGCGATTTTCGCGCCAGAGCATCACCGACAGCACTGCGGCCACCGCAAACACCATCGCGCTCGCCCAGAGTGGTACGGAAAAACCGTTGATCAATACGGGCCATGCTTCGATCAAGCGGATGAGCTGCACAAGCGCTACGCATGCGAATACAACGACGGCGATCAAGGTAAACGGTTTCACGGCTTTCTCCTCATCAAAGACAACAGGCTGCGATTGCTTCTGCAAGATTGTTCAACGGGTTGTTCAACATTTGAATCCAGTTGTGCGGTGGAGCGCTGTCCGAGTGAGCCATGCTGGCATTCCCGGAGAGTCGCTTGTCGCCAGCCCAGCTTCGCTCAAGACTTCGTTTTCTTGGAAGATTTTGCGTTGCCGGAAAGGTTTAGTGCGACCGCCTCGCGAACGAGCGTCTTGAAAGCGGACTTGTCCACTTTGTCATTTTCGTGAATATCGATCGCGCGGCGCACATTTCCGTCGAGACTCGAGTTGAACAGCCCGGCCCGATCCTTCAGCGCCGCACCCTTGGCGAAGGTGAGCTTCACCTTTTCCTTGTAGGACTCGCCGGTGCAGATGATCCCGTCATGCGACCAGACCGGCGTGCCGGGGTTGGTTGGTTTGACCCACTTCCATTCCTCGATGATGTCCGGGTCTGCTTCCTTGATGAGTTTGCGCATCCTGCCGAGAGTTTCACCGCGCCAGTCGTCGAGCTCGGCGATTTTTTTCGAGATGAGTTCGGATGCCGAAGGACCCTGGCTCGCATCTGATTTTTTCATGTTGTTCCCTTGAGATTCCCGGATGCTTTCATTCCTGGAGCGAACTGATCATGACGTAATACCCGTCCGGATCGCGCAGCGCGAACTCCATAGTTCCCGTATTCGGATTCCTGTGAGGCTCTTCTGCAAGCCGAGAGGTCAGAGCGCGCGCCCGTGGCAGGGCCATGTCGAAATCGTCCACGCGGAAAAACAGCAGAAGTCCGTTTCCGGGTTTCCCGTTATCGGGGCTCTCCAGCGGAGGGTGATCGTGTTCACCCCACGCGTGAAGGCAGAGCAAAACCGTGCCATCCGAGTCGAGAATTTGCCCGAAGTAGTCGTGGGCCGGAGCCGTCGGCGGCTGACCAAACAGCGACTGGTACCACTTGAAGCTCGCCGCCACATTAGCCACTCCAATGATTGTCCACGTGCGTTTCATATACGAGTCCTCCTGCGGACGAAGGTCTGAAAGCTTGCAAAGGGTATCTCAAGCCGCGCGAACTCCGTCACATGCTGCCCCTCATGAATGCTCATGAGCTAACTCGCACGGTCACCTGGTCCACCAGGGCGAGAAGAACAGCGCGATGTTTATCGCGAAACCGATATTCCAGATCGCGGTGCGCGTCCACGCATAGTTTGCAAGGTACGCGGCGACGAACGCGATCCGCGCGAGCACGAAGGCGACGGCTAGCCCGTCGATATAATTCTGTGGCACGTGCCTGAACTCGGCAAGCAGCACCGCGATTGCGAAGAATGGAAACGTCTCGATGCCATTCTGGTGCGCGCCAAGCGCGCGTTGACGCAAGGGCCTCGCCCAGAACATCGGCTCGCGCGGGCGGGCGTTGTCGAATTCGCGCCAGCCCAATGGCTTGAAAGGCGCGATCGTCAATAGATAGAGGGTCACGGTTACGAACAGGCACCACTCCGCGATTGTCATCATTGCCTCCAGACGCGATACGTAATACATGCTACTTCCGCGGGATTTTTCATCTTGCCCGAAACCTGAGTCGGATCGTGCGGCGCGACGCGACAGGACGCACAGTGTTGGCGAAACGTACCGCGTACCGAGCCATCGAGAACTCAGGCCGCTGTTCCATCATCGGAAATCGACCCCTTGATCGCGCGAGCAATCCCGGACAGAAATTCACGACACAATTCTTCGCTCGCGGCGTTGCCGAGGATGTCTCTGACTTGCTGAGTCGGATGGTCAATCCACGCATCGATGGCTGGATCGCACTTGACTGCATTGGGGAATCGGAACAATTGGCTCATGGTGTCTCGCGATCGTCGTACATAACCCAAGTCGGTTTGGATGAATTGTCAGCCAACGCTCGGTTTCCGCTCTTTCGCACCCATGATCAGGAGCCACAGGCAGATGCCGAGTTCTCCGAAGGCGGCAGGCAATCTGATGAACCGCGCAGCGCTGGCATGCGCGTAGCCAGGGAACAGCATTTGTCCGCCGAAGTCGATCAAGTAACCGAGGCACCCGAGCATCAGGAGGACGCCCAAGGTCCTTGGTAGAAAACCGGACTTGAACACGAGGTAGCCAAATGGGAGCAACCAGAGTCCCCAGAAGAGTTTGCACACGAGGATTCCGTTGTCATACGACTTCAACGACAGCATCACGCGTGCCTGCAAGTCTCCGGAACTCAGTGCTCGCGTGTAGTCGGGTCCGCTCAAGAGCGTCAAGACGTCGAGTTTGTTGATGTTGATGACGAAGTCGAGCGGGACGCTGATCACCGCGAATGCCACCATCAGCACGGCGGCCTCTCTGTTGACTCGACCAAGCAGCTTGTAGAGGGCAAGAGGCAGGATCAGGAAGATCGCATGGCCGACCAACTCCGACGCGATGCCCAGTCTGAACAGTGGATCGGATTCCACGATGTTTCGAACTGTCGACGCGGCATCGCCGGCCGCATAGATGTGCGATGGCACGTATATGAGGCTGAAGATGCCGGTCAAGAATACGCACAGATATAAAAAGCCTGCGATTCTCGCGGTTTTCACCAAGTCCATGATCTCGTCCTCATCGGGCTCGCGTTGATTAACGCTTGAGCCAAGCGGCCGTTGCCGCGAGATGCGTGAGGATACCGCACCCATCGCAGCGGTCCGCGCTTGAGCGATTAGTCAGTCCGAACTTGAATCCAAAGCGGGTGGCTGCCCGCAGGCGTACTCGCGCATTTGGGGGTACAGCGGAGTAAGTGTTGCGATTTCGAAGGAGTTTTCTGTCTGCGCGTACGTGGTCTGAAAATCCTCGTAGCTACGCGCGCGCCAAAGATGGCCCGCCGGATCGATAACGAGGGAATGGCCTATGCCTCCGCGAAATACTCGCGAACCATCGGTGCCTGTGAACACGCGGCATGTCCACGGCCGTTCGTCTGGATGAGCAGCCATGAAAATTTCTATTTCGAGGATCAGACGCTCGAACAGTGACGCGCGAGCGGAGGGCTGACTGAGCAGCGTCAGTGCAATCGCGTCTCTGAGCATGGCGTCCGCCGGCGAAGCGAGAACACCGGATTGCAGCTCCGGAACATCAGGGCTATCGATCAAGAGCGATCCTTGATCGCGCGAGCAATCCCGGACAGAAATTCACGACACAATTCTTCGCTCGC
>JBDTOS010000150.1:0-6733 GCA_039933095.1 Dokdonella sp. | reverse complement strand
CGCCGTAACCGCGGATGCGCCCTACCCGGCCGATCAAGCCGGCGAGTGCATTCCAGCCTGAGGGGTTCGCCGCGAGCGATTTGAGATTGCCGGTCGAGATCGCGCATGCGGCATCGAATTCGCTCGCCGAGGAAACCTGTATCGGCAGACCATGCAGAGCGCGATTGTCGCTATTGATGTTGCTATTGATGTCGTTGGCGCTTTGCGTCTGTGGATGACGCGCAAAAAATGCGCCGCCATCGCGTGTCGCCCACGCGCGCTCGCCGTATTCGCAGGCGTCGGACACGCCGAGCACGAGTTGGCCGCGATGCATCAGCGCGATCTGGGTCGAGAACATCGGATAGCCACGTACGAACGCGCGCGTGCCGTCGATCGGATCGATCAACCAGAGGAAATCACCCTCGCCTTCGCGGCCCTCTTCCTCGCCGTAGAACGCGTGGTCGGGAAACGCTGCGCGCAGCACGCGCTTGATCGTGCTCTCGGCTTCGCGATCGGCTTCGGTGACCGGAGTCTGATCGGATTTGGTGTCGACGGAAAAGTCTAGCGCGTGGTAGCGACGACGGATGCCGAGCGACGCCGCATCGGCGGCCGCGTGTGCAACCGACAATGCATGGCGCAGGAATTCTGGCGACATCACATCGGCAACATCAGAAAAGCTGAAATAGTTTGCCGTGGACGATGAGATTCGACGATCCATCCGGCTGTGGCTGGCCGACGTAGCGCAGGGTATCGAGCACACGCGGATCGCCATTGCGCGCCGACAGTTTCACTTCAGCATTGAATGCATCGCGCGTCACATCGAACAGGCCGTTCACTTCGAGATTGCCTTGCCCGTCGTCTTTGGCCACGCCGGTAATGCTGCCATCGGGCTTCGATGAAAAGTCGATCAGGATGTCCGAGAAGCGCGCTTCGGCCTGGCCGGTGACGCCGGCCTCGCTCCAGCGCGCGCTACCAGTCGCGTCCTGCAAAATACCGCCGACCAGTCTCGCCTCATTCAACGCGCCGGTGATCGTGCCGAGCAATTTCAACGCGGGAATGTCGAGCGACGGCGCGACCAGGGACGCCGGGAAGCGAAAACGCACATCACGCAAGGAAATCCCGCCGCCGAATGCGCGCGTGACAATACCGGTTGCCTCGATATCGGTGCCCTGGATATGCAGATCGGCAACGGTCTCGCCGTGCAACATGGGTGTCTTGCTGACACGCCAGTCGATTTCACCCAGATCGCGCCCGAACACGCTCAAGCCATCGGCACGACCATCCCACACCGTGCCCTGCACGCCGCTGAGCAGTGCAGGCGCCATACGCGCACCGACCATGCGATAGGCGAACTCGGCCGGCATCGTCCATGCGAACACGCCGCCAATCAGGACGAGCAAGACGACAATCAGAAACAACCACTTCAAAGCACGCATTGGTTTCCTTGCAAAAAGTGAACTATGGATCTATCGGAATGGTGAGCATCATTCAAAAATTTGCGGGAAACTCATCCCCACCCAACATTCCTTGAAAGAGAGGGAGCGTTGAATCTGTGCCCGCCGTTTAACCTGGGTCTTCGAGCGTGACTCGCGCACTGACCAATCCGACGCCGTCGGATCGGTCTGCAGAAAAATCGCTGACGCGTACTCCGTAATCGCGCGCCAGACTTTCAAGCCATTGCATCAGATCGTCGAATGAGGCGTATTCAAAACTGGCGCGGACGCTGCGCGTTCCGACCGGCTCGACGCGCTTGAGTGCGGCCTCCAGCCCACCAGCGCGAGCGCTGGCATCGACCAGCGCCAGCAGCGACTTGCCTTGGCGATCCCTGCGCGTGTTGTGCACGCCGGACTGCGATGTCGCCATTTCGGCGGTGGCCGCGCGCACGTAGGCGAGGCTTTCGCGCTGGCTGACGATCTGCTCACCGAGCTCGATGCGCTTGTTCGCGAGCGGATGCCAGACCAGCGCCCAGACCAGCAGCGCGCCAGTTACGGTGGCGCCGATCAGCAGGATCATGCGTTCGCGCGGCAGGCGCTGATTCCACCATGCGGTGATCACGGGTTGGCTCCGACAATGCGGATGCGCCCATCGACACCATCCTTTCCGGGGTTCGCGCCGGTGACTTCGACGTGCAACTGCGGCAGCGCGGCGAGGCGCTCGCGTACGCTGTCGAGCATCGCGACATCGGGTGCGCGCAATGCAAGTTCCAGCGTATCGTTGTGGTATTCGATTCCGCGCGTCTGCACGCGCGTGCCGGTGCCGAGCACAGGCGCGATGCGCGCAAGCAGGTCGAGCACATCGCCATTGCGATTGCTGCCGTCGCGCAGGCGATTGCCGAGCAAGGTTTCAGGATTGGCATTGGCGAGATCGCTCGCGTCCAGCTGCGGCAAGGCCTTGTGCAGACCCTGCTCGATCGCTACCTGCAATTGCTGCGACTCGCCCTTGAGTTTGGCGTTCTGCAATATCAGTCCGACGATCGCGAACACGAGGACTGCTGCGGCCGCCAGTGCGACCTTGCGCCAGAGCAAGGCTTCGCGCGCGTGCCGATGCGCCGGCGCGAATTCGCCTTGCAGCATGTTCAACGCCGGTGGCGTCAATCCAGCAGCAAGCACAGACAACGCGCTGTTGTGACTATTCGCGCGTGGCGGTGAACGCAGATCGTTGATATCCAGCGATGCTCGCTCAACGCCGATGTGTGCAAGCCAATCATCAAGCGCGGTCGGCGCGCAGACGAAGGTCGAGAATGGTGCGAGGCGAACCAGTGCGCGCTCGGCATCGATCAACCCAACCGGTTTGCCATCGTGCAACGACAGAGCAAGCGTATCGGGCAACACGACATCGGCGCGCACATCGGCAGCGGCGAGATGCTCGACCCACTGACGCATGCGTGTCTTCAAAACCGCCGCTATCCCGTAGCGAATACCGCCTTCGCTGCTGCCCAGCGCGGCGCTGGCAGCGAAATGCATTTCCTCGACCGGATCGAGCAGCTGATCCTCGACCGCATAGGGCAGCGCCCGCATGAGTTGAGTGCGACTGCGTGCCGACAGGCTCACTTCGCTGACCAGCACGTCGGCGCCCGGCACCAGCACGACAATCTCACGCGCGGCCTCGCGCAGCGCCGCCGGTGGCAGGCCGGACAGGGTTTCGCCGATGCTTGCTCCGTCCACAGCCATCGACCGCCAGCAAAAGCTGCCGTCGGGGGCGAGGCGGACGAGAAGTCGATCGGACATGCGGACTAGTTCAGGAATCGCACTGACGGAGCGCTGCGATTGTAGACGAGATTGCGCGGCGGGCCGGAATGAACGGCATGCAGATGACTGAATGCAGCCGTGGGTTCATTGTTGCGCTACGGCTCCGCCTGGCAGCGCCGCGACAATCAGCGCGTCATCGCTGCCGCGACTCCTGGCGAGTACGCGCACACCAGCACCCGCGTTGAGCTCGATCAGGCTGTAGAACGTGAACGGTACGTCATCGAGCACGATTTCTCCGCGCGCGAGAAAATAACCACTCCGTATGTCGAGCAAACCGAGCACGGGTTGGATGGATTGCCCGAGGGGCAACAGCATTTGCGCGATCTGATTCAGGTCGGTCACATTGGCGCGGCCGTTCTGCCAGATGCGCTCAGCCAGAGATTGGGTCATGCCGCTCGACAAGCTCATCAGCACCGGCACACTCGCCGTGTTGATGTTAAGCCGAGTTCCGGGTGGCAACGCGCACACGTACGGTGCGAGGCGGCCATAGATATCGGCATCTACACCACGCACCAGGCGCAATTCCGATACGTGCGCGAACGTGCGATTGGCGGCGCGATACGAAATCGGCTGAGCGAGATAGTAGTTGTCGCCGCTATTGGAACCACCAATGGTCAACCAGGACACAATCGCATCGGCCAGTGCCGGATCAATCTCGCGAACTCCAAGCAGACGCTGGAACATGCTGTACCACGATGTCTGTTGCGGCGCTCCCGGCTGCAAATTGTTGAGATTGAAACAGCCATTGAGATCGCGCATTTGTGCGGTCAGAACGCCGCCAGGCACGGTCTGTGGTGGCAGCGGGAGGGCCCAGATGCTGTTGTTGGTGTCGTTGCCGGCACCATCGGTCTGCGACTTCAGCAGCACTTCGGCTGCATAGGATTCAAGCCCCGCCGAATACGCCTGCGCCTGCTCGCTGCGCAGCAAGTTACGCGTGCGCGCAAGCGAAAGCTCACCGCGATCGAGCAAGCTTGCGATCAGGATGAACGCAAGCGCGGTTGTCAGCAGTGCGGTCAGCAGCGCGACACCTCGCTGGCGACGTGAGCCGAATGAGTTCATCGCGTACCTGATCCGGTTTCGCCGGGACCGGGCAAAACCGGTTTTAGCGGCGTGCCTGCTGGCGGCGTTGCTAACGGCGGCGTGCCCGCAGGCACCGTGCCTCCAGCACGTGCCGGTAGCGCGGACGGCAGATCGAATACACGCCGCAACTCGCCGATATCGCTCAAGGTGACACGCAGTTCGATTGCTCGCGGCAGCACAGTCGGATCGCCGGTCAGCGGCGGTGGCCAGATATCGCGCCAGATGCCGTCGCTGGCGCCGAGATAGCGCAGCTGCAAAATTGTCACCTGATCGAACAACGGCGTGGTCGCCGGAACCGATCCCGGCGCGCGATCGAGTACAGCAAAACGTGCGCGCTGCAAGACATTCTGGTCGAGTCCGTAGGCGACGCGCTCAAGATTGCTGCGTGCCTCGGCCAGCGGATTGGCAAATCCTAGCCGGGTCAGTTCGATATGGTCACTGGCACCGATCAGAGCCGGCAAGACTTCGCCGTAGTTGCCGCGCACGGGTCGCGCAATGGCTTGCTGGATATCGCGACCGAGGCTGGATAGCCCGCGCGCAATTGCTGTGAATCTATCCTGCGACGCCGCGAGGGCACCACGTGTCTGCGCAATCTGCGCCAGCCCGCCGAATGCGATCGCCGCGACCGCTGCAAAGACTGCGAGGGCGACCAGCAATTCGACGAGGGTGAAGCCAGCGACGAAAGTGCGTGCAATCACGGCTACATGGTTGTTGCCAATCAAACCTGCGCGGCACGCCCGTTGTTTCACGGTTGCAGGTCCTCGCCCGCGAATCCCGACAGCGCCGCCGAAGGATCATTGTCTTGTTCGAGGAACACGCTGACGTCGAGCCGGCGTATATGCGCGTCCGGCGTCGCCTTGATATCGAGCAGCCAGCGCCAATTGCGATTCGCATAACGCACCTGGCCATCGCGCCGACCGGTCGCAGGCAATCCGCTTGCCAGTCGTGTTTCGGTCAAGACATTCGCAGCGATCCAGCCAGCCAGCGTGCGCTCGCGCAGCGCATCGAAGGTCTGCACCTGCAAGGCTGCCGCGCGCGTCAAAGCGAGCAAGGCGACGGCGACGATGACGAGGGCGATCAACACTTCGATCAATGTGAACCCGCGGGTGGGTGCATTTTTCGGCATGCGGTTCATCTGTACACGCGGGCTAGCGCAATGTCGCGAGTCGTTCGAGCTTCAAGCTGCCGTCGCTCTCTCCGCTGATGCGATAACGCGGCGGCTCGGCAAGCGCGAGGGTCAACGCGAACGGCGTCAGTTCACCAGATGAGAAACAGACGAGTTGCGGCAACGGCCGCTCGCTGCGCACCAGCGACTGCGGTCGGCCCTCGCGGGTGAGTTCAGGCCTGATTCCTTCGACCCAGTTGCGCTCGCGCAATTCGCTGTCGGCTGTGGCGGGTCGCCAACCGTCGCGATCGTAGGTGCTGAACGAATAACCCTTGTCGGACACGATGATGCCGATCTCGCGACCGATCAGTTCGGCCTGGGTGCAGGCGTGGCCGACCAGCGCCTGGAAACGCTCGGCCTCGTTGGCGAGGCGGCGATCACCGGCACCGGATACAGCGAGAGTCAGGGCCGCAGCGAGTACTCCGACAATAACGACCACAACCAGCATCTCGATCAGGGTGTAGCCGCGCTGCACTGTCATGTGCTGCGTGGATCGGCCCATTTCACTCGCGCCGCAAGCGCTCATCGGAGCGTGCTCATCGGATCACGTTCATCGAATCGGTCGATGCGTAGCCGATGACGCGTGATCACTCGCCCCAGTTGCCGACGTCAGCGGCCTCGCCGTCGCCACCAATCTTTCCATCGGCGCCGAGACTCAAGATATCGAGGGGGCCGTGCTGGCCCGGTTGCTGATATTGATAAGGTTTGCTCCACGGATCTTTTGGCACCCGATCAAGGTACGGACCTTTCCAGTTAGGCGCTTCCGGCTGCCCCGAAGGTTTACTCACCAGCGCTTCGAGACCCTGTGAGGTGGTCGGATAGACGAAATTGTCGAGCTTGTATAGCTTCAGCGCGGTTACGATGCCCTGGATATCCTGCTTGGCGCGCGCCACGCGCGCTTCGCCGGGACGCTCCATGAATTGCGGCACGACAATGGCAGCGAGAATGCCGATGATGACGACGACGACAATGATTTCGAGCAAGGTAAAGCCGCGTGCGCGGCGGGTGAAGTTCGGAGGCTGCGTTCGGTTCATGAGGATGCTGACATCCGGATCGTGGAGCGGGCATGGATCATAACAAAGCCATGTCGGCGGCACGTGCAGACGCCGTCGCACTTGCCGCGCGCGATCTGGCCGTGGTCTGGCATCCGTGCACGCAGATGCACGATCACGAAACGCTGCCGATGCTGCCGATCGCGCGCGCCGAGGGCGCCTGGCTGTACGGGCACGATGGTCGCCGCTACCTCGATGCGGTCAGCTCG
>JBDTOS010000149.1:0-6739 GCA_039933095.1 Dokdonella sp. | reverse complement strand
CACCGCCTCGACGTCGTCGATGAAGCCCATGCGCAACATCTCGTCGCCTTCGTCGAGCACCAGCGTGGTCAGCTCGGACAGATCGAGCGAGCCGCGCGTCAAGTGATCGATCACGCGTCCCGGCGTACCGACAATGACATGCACGCCTCGGCGCAAGCCCATGAGCTGCGGGCCGTAACTCTGTCCGCCATAGATCGGCAACACGCGAAACGCCGGCAGATGCGCCGAATAGCGCTGGAACGCTTCGGCGACCTGAATCGCCAGTTCGCGCGTCGGTGCCAGCACCAGCGCCTGCGGCTTCAGCTTTTTCGGATCGAGCCGGGCCAGGATCGGCAGCGCGAATGCAGCGGTCTTGCCGGTGCCAGTCTGCGCCTGACCAACGACATCGCGACCTGCCAGCATCGGCGGAATCGTTGCAGCCTGGATAGGCGTTGCAGTTTCGTAGCCGACATCGGCAAGTGCTTTCAGCAGCTGCTCGGGCAGGCCGAGATCGCGGAACATCGCAGCGTTGGACGCGGAGGTCGATTCGGAATCAGGAGACGAATCGGCGGTAGATGATGACGACGGTGGTTTCGAAGCAGTAGACATGAGGTGGCCTTGGCAGTGTGCGCCGCATGCCTTGGAGACCGCACGGGACGTAAAACTTGGCCGCGTATTCTAAAGCACCCGCATTTTACTTATCGGATTGCAGTGCAGATCAGGCTTTTCTGCTCTCGCTTGACCGGAGAGTCGGCGCGCAGCGCCCTAGAAGGGGGCGGCGTCCATCGAACGCGGTACTGATCGACAAACGTCCCGTTTCCGCTCAGCAGTTCATGTATTTCCAGTTGCGCTGCTTGCCTTCGCTGATCCACTCGATCGCGGTGGCGAGTCGGCGCTCGCGGGTTTCCGCGCGCTTGGCTTCGGTGAGCCACTCGATGTACTCGCGGCGATGGCTTGGCGCGAATTTCTCGAATACTGCAGCCGCCTTGCGGTTGCGTTTGAGGGCGGCGACGAGGTCGTCGGGGATGGCAAGCGTGGGTTTCTTGCTTGGCGTTTTCGGAGGCTGGATTCCAGCCTCGTTCAAGGCCATGGCCTGCTTGATGTAGCCGGCGAGCACCTTCGCGGACGGCAGATCGGATAACGCGGTAATGCGACCGAATTGTCCCATAGCGTCGCCGTCGCCCTTGCCGGCCGGCTTGATCAATTGGCGCTTCCAGAAGCCGAACGCGCAATGCTGCTTGAACGCGGCCATGCCACAGAGGTTTCCCTGATAGACAAAGTACGGCATACCCCACTTGATCGTCTCCTCGACCTTCGGGCAGGCCGCATGCACGCACTCGCGCACATGGGCGAGGATAGGTCGCGCGAATTCAGCTGATTTCGCGATGTATTGATCGACGCGGGGGTCTCGGATCGCCATTGCGCGGGCCAGTAATTGGGAATCGAGACGATACGCCAACTGTACCCGTCAGCAAAAGTTTGCATCCTGAAATGACGAAGCGTCTTGCTGGCAGGGACTTATCGCGGTTTCGAGCATTGCGAGCAAGTGCGACTTGGGCCACACTTCATTCGCAGGCGAAAGTGTATTTTCTTGCATCGGACGTGACGTGCTAGCGTGGGATCGATTGAGGAGGCGAAGTGGTCACTCTGACGGTAAACGGCGTTGTTCACCAAGTCGATGTCGCCTCGTCCACTCCGCTGCTGTGGGTGCTTCGCGATCATCTCGGTTTGACCGGAACCAAGTTCGGTTGCGGAATCGAAGTCTGTGGTGCCTGCACCGTCATCATCGGCGACAGCGCAGAGCGCACCTGCGAAATGAGCGTGGGTGAAGTCCAAGGCCAGAACATCACCACGATCGAGGGCCTCGGCGCAATCATGGCGCCATTGCAGCAGGCATGGATCGACGAGCAGGTTCCGCAATGCGGCTACTGCCAGTCCGGCATGCTGATGGCGGCAGCGGCACTGCTGCTCGATCACAGCCATCCTACCGATTCGCAAATCGACAGTGCGATGACAAACATCTGCGTGTGCGGTACGTATCAACGTATCCGCGCCGCGATCCATCGGGCTGCCGCAGCCATGGGGAGCCCGCCATGAGCGACACCCGTCTCACGGGCAAGGGCGTCACTCGCCGTCAATTCATCGCTTCGACAGCAGCGGCGGGAGGATTGCTGTTGACGTTCTCGTTGCCGATGGTATCGCGCCTCGCGCGCGCGACTGCCGGCACTCCGGCCACTGTCGAAGCGGCTGCGGTCAATGCATGGATTCGCATCGGCAGCGATGAAAGCATCACGATCATGGTCGGCAGTTCGGAGATGGGGCAGGGAGTTATTTCCTCGCTGCCGCAAATTGTCGCCGAAGACCTGATGGTGGACTGGACCAGGGTCAAGGGAGAACACGCGCCACCAGGGGCAGGTTACGTGAATCCGGGGTCCGGCGCGCAGCTGACCGGCGGCAGCATGAGCGTGCGTGGGTACTACCAGGCATTGCGGACAGCCGGTGCTACAGCCCGCGACATGCTGGTCATGGCCGCTGCCAATCAATGGGGTTTGAATTTCGCGGATTGCAGTGCGTCGGGCCACGGCACGGTTGTCAATTCCTTCGACAGCCGTACTGCAACCTACGGCGAACTTGCGCCGGCTGCAGCGTTGCTGACGCCGCCGACCAACCCGACATTGGTGCCGGACGCGCAGTTACGCTTGATCGGCACTTCGGTTGCGCGCCCGGACTTGCCCTCCAAGGTCAATGGAAGCGCCGTTTTCGGGATCGATGCGACTTTGCCCAACATGCTCTACGCGGTAATTCGGCACAGTCCGTCGATCGGGGGAACGGTATCCGGAACGCCAGCGCGGCCGCAGGGCGCCATTGCCGTTGTTTCGCTTGGCAACGCTGTTGCCGTGGTGGCCAGCGACACATGGCAAGCAATCAATGCGGCCGAGGAACTGCAAGTGAACTGGTCGGTGCCGGCGGGCACGTCAGCGCTGGCGACTGACCAGATTTTCGCGCAGGCGCAGCAACTGCTGCTGTCGGGGACACCTGCAATTGCCGAACAGCAAGGCGACGTGGCAACAGCATTGGCTGGTGCGGCGCAGCGGGTCGATCTGATTTACGACGTGCCGTATCTCGCACACGCGACGATGGAGCCGATGAACTGCACGGCATCGGTAACTCCAACGAGTTGCGAAATCTGGGCACCCACTCAGGCCGCCGGCTTCATTCCGGGTCTTGTCGTGTCGCTGACCGGTTTGAGCCCGGAGCAGATCACCGTGCACACGACGTATCTCGGTGGAGGCCTCGGGCGCAAGTTCGAGATGGATTACATCACCCAAGCGATCAAGGTTTCGATGGCGATGGGCCAGCCGATAAAGCTGACTTGGCAGCGCGAGGAGGATTTCGGCCACGACCAGTATCGGCCGATGGCGATGGTGCGCGTCCGTGCCGGTCTCGACTCCAACGGCAATATCGTCGCGTGGTGGTATCGCAATGTATCGGCGTCGATCCTGTATCAACGTGGCTGGATCGGGCCGAATAGTGTCGATTCTCAAGCGACCGATGGTTCGACCGAGTTGTCGTACGCATTTGGCAGCCGGCAGGTTGAATATGTCCGCCATCCGGCGACGATACCAGTCGGATTCTGGCGCTCGGTCGGTCACTCGATCAATGCGTTCATGGTGGAAAGCGCGATCGACGAGTTGGCATTGATCGCTGGTGTCAATCCGCTGGCGTATCGGCAGCGATTGCTGGCCGATGATGCGCGCTCGCTCGCGGTGCTCAATGCCGCAGCGGCGTTGGCTGGCTGGGGCACGGTGCCACCCGCTGGGAGAGCGCGCGGGATTGCGTTCCATGCCGGATTTGGGAGCATCGTCGCCCAAGTGGTTGAGCTTTCCGGCACCACACCGGCAACGATCAAGGTGTGGAAGGTTGCCTGCGTTATCGACTGCGGCAGGGCGATCAATCCCGATACGATTGAGGCACAAATGCAGAGCGCCATCGTGCACGGAATGACTGCGGCACTCTGGGGCAAGATCACGTTTGCAAACGCCAAGGCGAGCCCGCGTAATTTCAACCAGTACCGCATGATGCGCATGCGCGACATGCCGCAGATATCCGTGCAGGTCATTCAAAGTGGCGCGGCAATCGGCGGCGTCGGTGAACCCGGGGTTCCGCCGGTCGCACCGGCTATAGCGAATGCCTACGCTGCATTAACCGGGACGAGGCTACGTACGATGCCGCTGACCGGCCCGCAAGCGAGCTACGATCCCATTTTCGCCGGCAACTTCGATTAGAGCGGCTTAGTGCCGAAGATCCGGCTGCGGTGGCGGATACGCACGCAGAAATGAGGCGCGAGCAAGAGACAAGCGCGCATATTGCGGATTGAAATGTGATAGCCGGTTGCCGCTAGCAGGCGTGGCGCTGTTGCCTCGCCAAGGATAGCGGCGTTGGTCATCTGCAACCAACTGGGTTGCAGGCGTGAAATGCGCTTCAGCGCATTTCACGAGAGATTTCCGTATGACCCAAGGTCGCGAAGGTCACGTGTGGAGTCGCGACTTTCGGCATGACCGAAGCCATCACACCTTTGCCCTCCCCAAAAGGAGAGGGCATAGCCTTTGCTGCGCTTCGCGCGGCAGCTTCGCTTTACAGCAGCGGTACCAGCAACAGCGCCACGATGTTGATGATCTTGATCAACGGATTGATCGCCGGACCGGCGGTATCCTTGTACGGATCGCCCACGGTGTCACCGGTGACCGCCGCCTTGTGCGCTTCCGAACCCTTGCCGCCGTGGTGACCGTCCTCGATGTACTTCTTGGCGTTATCCCAGGCGCCGCCGCCCGTGGTCATCGAGATCGCGACGAACAGGCCGGTGACGATGGTGCCGATCAGCAGGCCGCCGAGTACTTGCGCGCCGGCCATCGGTCCGCCGATCCAGGTAAATCCGAATGCGACAACGATCGGCACCAGCACCGGCAGCAGCGAAGGAATCATCATTTCCTTGATCGCCGACTTGGTCAGCAGATCGACCGCGCGCGAGTAGTCAGGCTTGGTCGTGCCTTCCATGATGCCCTTGATTTCGCGGAACTGTCGGCGCACTTCCTCGACCACCGAGCCAGCCGCGCGGCCGACCGCTTCCATCGCCATCGCGCCAAACAGGTATGGGATCAGACCGCCGATCAGCAGGCCGATGATGACGTAGTGATTGGAGATGTCGAACGTATAGATGCGATCCGGATGTTCCACGCCCAATTTGTGTGTGTAGTCGGCGAACAGCACCAGCGCTGCGAGGCCGGCCGAACCGATCGCATAGCCCTTGGTCACCGCCTTTGTGGTGTTGCCGACGGCGTCGAGCGGATCGGTCACCGCGCGTACCTCTGCCGGCAGGTTGGCCATCTCGGCGATGCCACCCGCGTTGTCGGTGATCGGGCCGTAGGCGTCGAGAGCGACGATCATGCCGGTCATGCTGAGCATGGCGGTGGCGGCTATCGCGATGCCGTACAGACCGGCAAGGTCATAGGCGCCCCAGATTGCAGCGCATACGGCCAACACTGGCCATGCAGTCGACTTCATCGAGATACCGATGCCGGCGATGATGTTGGTTGCATGACCGGTGGTCGATGCCTGCGCAACATGCTGCACCGGCTTGAACTCGGTAGCCGTGTAGTACTCGGTGATGAAAACCATCGCGCCGGTCAGCACCAGGCCGATTACCGCGCAGCCGAAGATATTCCACACGCCATAGGCACTATTGGCCATCAACGCCTGGGTGACCGGAATGAAGGCGATCAGAGCGATCACGCCGGAAACGATCACGCCCTTGTACAACGCGTTCATGATCTTGCCGCCCGGGCTGACCTTGACGAAGAACGTGCCGATGATCGAAGCGACAATCGAGACGCCGCCGAGCACCAACGGATACAGCACACCAAACGGGCCGGTATCCGATGCCATCACGCTGGCGAGCAGCATCGTGGCGATCAGCGTTACCGCGTAGGTTTCGAATAGATCAGCCGCCATGCCGGCGCAGTCGCCGACGTTATCGCCGACGTTATCGGCAATCACCGCCGGATTGCGCGGATCGTCTTCCGGGATACCGGCTTCGACCTTGCCGACCAGATCGGCACCAACATCGGCGCCCTTGGTGAAAATGCCGCCGCCGAGGCGAGCGAAGATCGAGATCAGCGAGGAACCGAAGGCCAGCCCGATCAGTGCGTGCAGCGCCGCATCCGGCGTGTACCCGAGCATCGCCAGCACCACGTAGTACCCGGCGACGCCGAGCAGACCGAGCCCAACTACCAGCATGCCGGTAATCGCGCCGCCACGGAACGCGACGCTGAGGGCGGCAGCGATGCCGCTGCGTGCCGCTTCGGCGGTCCGCACGTTAGCGCGAACCGATATGTTCATGCCGATGTAGCCGGTCAGCCCCGACAGGATCGCGCCGATCGCAAATCCGATCGCGGTACTCCAGCCGAGCACGAATCCGATGATGACAAACAGCACCGCACCGACCATGCCGATCGTGGCGTACTGACGGTTGAGATAAGCGCGAGCGCCGAGCTGGATCGCTGCGGCGATTTCCTGCATCCGCTCATTGCCGGCCGGTTTGGCCAGAATCCAGCGAATCGACCAGACGCCATAAACAATCGCGAGCGCAGCGCAGATCAGCGCGAACAAGATGCCGTGTTGTTGCAGCAGCAGCATGGAGTGTTCCCCTTTTCAGTGTGGATTGCGGTCGTGGCCGCAGAAAAAAGCGTCAAAAAACCGCTCA
>JBDTOS010000148.1:0-6774 GCA_039933095.1 Dokdonella sp. | reverse complement strand
AATCTGAATCTGTGCGAGGACGAAAGTCTGACGCCGCATGCCGTCTTCCTCGGGCTCGGATCGACACCGGCGGACCGCGCGAGCGCGTATCGCGAGTGGTTGCAGGCGGCCATCAGCGAGGATGATCTTCACGCAATTCGTGCGCATATCCGCCAGGAACGCGCGCTTGGCAGTCTGCGGTTTCAGCGCATGGTCGAGAAGACGCTCAACCGCCCTGTTGCCCTGCGCGCCCGCGGACGACCACGTAGAATCGAGGATGCACGCGCGGACCAGAGTCCGACGTGTGACGTCGATTCAAACGGATAATTCCTCCGTCCCCTTTTTCGCCGCCGTCCCCTTTTTCGCCGAACTTACGTCGACCACATAAGCCTTATACTCAGCCGTGTTTGCCTCGTTTCCACCTACCTAAAGGAACATCAATGCGCAACTCCGGTAAAGCTCCGACGATGATAGCTTGGCTGATTTCACTCGTCCTATTTATCGTCGCGCTGGTGGCGCACTTCGGCATTGTCAATATTCCAGAACCCATTGCAACCTGGTCATGGATTGTTGGCCTTGGCCTACTGCTAGTCGCATGCCGGGTCCGCGGCTTGTAGTTTTCCGGTTCGCCGCGCAGCGTAACCCGTGTTTCAACCAGACGCGCATCGACGGTCGTTCTCTCACCGAGCGCTCTCGGGCGCGCCGGTTGGAACTCTGCGTTGGACCCCAACTTTGTCGCACTTGCGACTGAAAAAAGGGGACGGCGACGAAAAAAGGGGACGGAGTGGTCCACTCCGTCCCCTTTTTCGCACCGTGTAATCTACACAAAGTAGTCTGTGACAGACGTCAAGCTTCGACGCTCGCCAAGGGGATCAACGAAATGACTCGTCTCATCAGTACCGCATGCCTGCTTCTGGCGCTGCTGCTTGGTGCCCCGGTCAACGCGCAAGTGTTTACCGGGGGAAATCTTGGGCCGATTCCCGACGGTGGGTTGCCCGGTCCCAACATCGGCGGCAACTTCGGGCCACCGCGCGATGTGACCTTCAACGTAACTGCTGCAACGGGAACGGTCAGTACAGTCTTTGTCCAAATTGAAGCAGTTCACACCTACGTTGGCGACCTGCGCGTCACCCTGATCGCCCCCAACGGCGTGCCGCATATTCTGTTCTCGCGCACCGGCGCCACGACCGAAACCGACTTTGGTGTGGGTGCCGATCTCATCGGGGGCGCCAGCTACCTCTTTAATGACACTTACACCACCAACTGGTGGACGCACGTCGCCAACAACCCAGCCACGATCCCCGGCACCTTCGCCCGCACGACAATAGAGGGCGGCGCAGGAGTGACCGCGCCGGCAGCCGTGACCTCGCTTGACGCGGCCTTTGCCTCGACGCCGCCAAACGGGATCTGGACGCTGCGCTTTGAGGACGGAGCCACGGGCGATACCGGCAACGTCACCAACGCCGTGCTGCAACTCGTTACCAGCGGCGGAAATCGCACGGTCACCACCGACGCCGACAGCGGCCCCGGCAGCCTGCGCCAGGCGATTATCGATGCGAATGCCAGTGATCTGATCAGCTTCGCATCGCCGTTTTTCGACACCTCCCGCACCATCAACCTGCTGACCGCGCTGCCAACCATCGACCGCGCGATGGCGATTCAAGGGCCGGGCGCGCATCACCTGACGGTGCGGCGAGCTGATGACGCGCCCGATTTCAGAGTGTTTGATATCAATGCGGGCGCGGCGACGGTCAGCCTGTCAGGGATGCAGATCAGCAATGCGCGAACCAGTGGTTTCGGCGGAGGAGTTTCGTCCAACAGTCCTTTAACCCTCACCAGTGCGCATCTCTCCGGCAATCGGGCTGGCAACGGCGGCGGACTGTCCCTTGCTTTTACTAGTGCGACCATCGTGAACAGCACAATCAACGGCAATCGGTCCCAATTCCAGGCGGGAGGAATCTACCGTCTGGCTGGCGGCCCGTCTCCTTTGAAGATATTTGGAAGTACGATCAGCAACAACGAGGCGGGCAGCTTCCCGGGTGGCATTCTCAACCTGGCAGCGGCCGCTGACTCTGCGATGGAGATCGTCAACTCGACCGTTTTTGGCAACCGTTCTCCGCAGTCGGGGGGTGGGATTTCGACGCAGACGCAAGGCACTGCGCAATCATCAACGGTGACGCTGCGCAACAGCCTCGTGGCCGACAACTCACCAGACAATTTTGGCGCGGTTGCCAACGTCGGCACGGCCACCATCACCTCGCGTGGCTTCAACCTCAGCAATAACTACAACAGCGTGGTCACGCCGCTGACCAGCGACCGCACCGGCGATGCTCGACTCGGCCCGCTGGCGCTGAATGGCGGCTCGGTGCCGACGCATGCGCTGCTCGGCGGCAGCCTTGCACTTGATAACGGCAACGCCAGCGCCGGCCTGTCGCTGGGTGGCGCGCGCGGGGAGCCGCGAACGGTCGACATCGCCAGCATCGCCAACCCCAATGGCGGCAACGGCGCCGATATCGGCGCGGTGGAAATGCAGGCGATTTTTGTCAGCAACGCCGATGATGGCGGCGCGGGCAGCCTGCGACAGGCGATCACCGACGCCAATGCCAACGGCGCGGGACTAGACGACATTCTGTTTGCCGAGCCGTTTTTTATCAGTTCTGCACGAACCATCAACCTCGACAGCGCGCTACCTTCAATCGCCAGCGCGCTGACGATCAGCGGCCCCAGGGCAGACTTGTTGACGGTTCGGCGCAACGCCGCCGCAGATTTTCGCGTATTCACCATCGGTGGTGGCGTGGCGCATGTCGGGCTGAGCGGGATGACGATCAGCAATGGGCGCGATTCTTTCGGCGGCGGTGTACAGTCCGTCTCCCCACTGTCACTAACCAACGCGCGCCTAACCGGCAATACGGCATTGCCGGGATCGGTGGGAGGGGGTCTGTATCTCGATTCGGCCGACGGCAGGATCAATAACAGCGCAATCGACGGCAATACCGCCACTGTAGGTGGTGCGGGCATCAACTATTTTGGTGACGGCGGCCATCGACTGGTTATAGAGAACTCGACCGTAGGCAAGAACGCAGGTGCGGGTATGTTTGTCACCTCGGAGAATGGACAGGCGACCGCTGAGGTCATCAACAGCACCATTGCCAGCAATTCCAGCGCAGGGCTGTTTGCGCTTACCCAAGGCACAGGCGCCGGAGCGCAAATCCAGATGCGCAACAACATTGTCGTTGACAACGCGGCGCAGAACTTCCAAGTTCAATCTGGTGCTGGACCCGCAACCATCGTGTCGCGCGGGTTCAATCTGACCGACACCAGCAGCGCTGCCTTTCTCAACCTGCCGTCCGACCAGAACAACGCCAACGCCGGCCTTGGGCCGCTAGTCAACAACGGCGGCCCCACACCGAGCTTCGCTCTGCTTGCCAGCAGCAACGCTCTGGACCGCGGTAACGCCGAGGGCGGCAGCGCGCTGACCGATCAACGCGGGACGAGCTTTTTACGCAGCGTCGATTTGCCAGCGATTCCCAATGTGCTCGGCGACGGCACCGACATCGGCGCGTTTGAGTCGCAGACCTTGCCCGGTGACACAATCTTTGCCAGCGGCTTTGACGCAAGCCCACCACCGTAAGCCGGGAAAAAAGGGGAAGGAGTGGTCCAACACATGTCAACTGCCGATGAAGGTCACACAACGCTTTTGGGCACTTGCCACTGTGGCGCTGTCACGATCAAGTTGCCTGCCGCGCCGGAGAGCGCCACAAGCTGCAACTGCTCACTCTGTAGGCGGCTCGGTGGAATCTGGGCTTACTACGCGTTCGGCACGGTGAAAGTATCGGGGCACCCAGAGCACACTCAGGACTACGTTCAGGGCGACAAAACTCTACGAACGGTTCGGTGCGCAACTTGCGGCTGTGTCACGCACTGGGAGCCGTTGAATCCAGAGCCAGGTGCGCGTCATGGCGTGAACTTGAGAAACTTTCATCCTGAGCTTCTAGAGAGTGTGGTGGTACGGCGCTTTGACGGAGCGGATACTTGGAAATTCCTTGACAAAAGTATCAAGCACAAAAGCGGCGCGGCCTGACCAGGCGTTCGAGCGGACCGGAAAATGGCACGGAGGAATTATCCGTTTGAATCGCGGCCTTTTCCTACACATCTGATCGGCGTTTTCCGCCTGTCTACAGGATCGATCCGGCGCATGGTCGAGAAGACGCTCAACCACCCTGTTGCCCTGCGCGCGCGGCCGACCACGTAGAATTGAGGACGCGCGTGCGGGCGCAATTCCCACGTGTGACGTCGATTCAAACGGATAATTCCTCCGTCCCCTTTCTCCTCTTGACCGCCAGTCCAAGCGGCACGCAGGATAAGATTTGTCGCCCCGAATTCGGTGTATACATCTGGCTAGGCCGACAAATACCGCGCTCTCCATCGATGCCGTCCACATGAACGATACCCGCCCTCGACAACGCTGGACCTACCTTTGGCTCGCTACAGTCAGCGGGCTGAGTGCGTACTACCTGTATCGCGCAATCAACTATCGCTATTTCACGCCCGCCCAGCAGGGCCCAGATTTCGTAGCCAAGCAGTTTTGGTACTACTCGCACCTGCTTTTCGCGCTGCCAGTCCTCTTCGGAGCACCATTACAGTTCATCGCCAAACTTCGGCAACACGCGCCGCGTATCCACCGCAATGTTGGCAAGGCATATGTAATCGGTGCTTGCGTAGCTGCGCTAACAGCCATCTACCTCGGAGGCACCGGTCAATACGAGGGCTCACGCCTTTCCATAGTCGTGACCGGGCTGCTCTGGCTGTTCTTCACGTTGACTGCCTGGCGTATGGCAGTAGCCAAGAACTACGCGGCACATCGGGCGTTCATGATCCGAAGTTACACGCTCGCGCTGGTTTTGGTCTGGTTGCGGCTCATGTATGACCTTCAGGACTACTTGTTCTTCTACGTCACGAATGAAGATCTACGTGACGCCACTCGAGAGTGGGCCTCATGGGTACTTCCACTGCTCGTCGTAGAGTTCTGGATATCCTGGCTTCCGCACCTCCGCATCAAAAAGCGTGTGGCGTAACCCCTCGCTCAAGCTCGAACGTTAGGCAGCTATTACAGGAGTATGCCAATGAGAAAGATTGTGTCGCATCTGCTGATGACACTGGACGGCGTCGTTCAGCTGGATGCAGTCATGGCCACGATAATGGAACTGCGCGACACAGAAGTGGAGGGAAATTTCTTTGCCAAGGTTGCAGAGGAAGATGCCATGTTGCTGGGGCGCGTTACCTATCAACAATGGGCTGGCTTTTGGCCGACCTCAACCATTCAACCCTTTGCCGACCACATCAACAGCGTTCCAAAGTATGTGGCCTCGCGGACAATCGAGAACGTGTCGTGGGGAACAAAGGAAAATGCAACGCTGCTGAAAGGTAATCTCGCCGACGTAATCACGACCTTGAAGCAAGAACCTGGCAAGAGTATCGGCGTTCATGGCAGCCCCACGCTGGTCGAATCTCTGTTGCAAGCTGACTTGCTCGACGAACTGCGCCTTGAAATCTATCCGGTGGTTGCTGGCACGGGCGCACGCCTGTTTCGCGAAGGACATCCGATCAAGCAACTACAACTCATAGGCTCGCATACGACCCAAAATGGAGTCGTCATCGTGACCTATCAAGCGGCCAGTACAGCGCAGAAGACACCGCAGCTTACCCGCACCATCAACACATGAATTCATTCCTCGTTACAACTGCAGGCCTCGAATTTCTCGCGGGGCTCGTTCGCTCTCTAATCGGCGAACGCCTCATCTTTCGGCGCATGCGTGAAGCCTGTGTTGTTCCAAGAACTCTTTAGCTCCAGGGACCCAAAGGCATATGCACAAATTGCTGATCGCGCTCACTGTCTCGCTTCTTGCGTCGGGACAATCCGTGGCATCGGAAAAAGACGATGTGATGTTGCCCGTGCATCAACTCTTCGCCAGCTTCAACGACGGTGACGCAACTACGGCTGTTGCCGGCTGCGCCGATGTAACGTCGATCATCGATGATTTTCCTCCCCACGAATGGCACGGCGCTGAAGCTTGCCCGAAGTGGATGAGCGCCTACAAAGCCTACGCGAAGGCAAATGAAATTACCGACATGGTCATTACCTTGTCCGAGCCTCGACACGTTGATATTTCTTCAGACCTCGCCTACGTCGTGGTTCCCGCAAACTACACCCTCAAGAAGCAGGGCAAGCTAGCATCTTCCGCGAACTCGATAGTGACTTTGGCGCTGAAGAAAGGGGCAAATGGCTGGCGCATCACTAGTTGGGCGTGGGCAGATCCCTGATCGTTGGTTCACCGGTTAGCCAATCGCTCCGGTGGATCGCGGCGACAGGCTGCGGTGCAGTCATGCTGGTCGCGGCAGCGGCAGCAGGCGCGCGCGCTTCGCATCGTCATTGAGGCATGTTCAAGTCGAGATTCAGACTACCGAGAGCACCAATGACCGATCCGAGAAGTCTCTCCTGCCTTCGCTGCGATGCAGAACCGTTGCGCCCTCTCTCAGACGCTGGCTCTGAGGTGCAGTTTTTCGAATGCCCGGCGTGCAAGCGACACTATGTGCTTCAACAAGGCAGATCGCTGACCTATCGCTGGCCACATCCGATCGGCCTCGCGTTATATGGCGTGCTGTTCGAGTCCCAACCAGGAAGCTGCGTTGAACGGTGTTTCGAGCAACTGCGACTCGACAGGCCAACTGCGGAGCTGCGCTGCATGGCGAGTGAAATCGATGCTGAGCTTGACCATCCGACTCAGCAGGTCAGAG
>JBDTOS010000147.1:0-6781 GCA_039933095.1 Dokdonella sp. | reverse complement strand
AGCGGCTGAGCGCGCGCAATTGGAAATGGCAACGTCGGCGTGGCCGATCGCTCTCGACGCGATGCCGCCGCCTCTACGCCGAGGTCTTGCCGAATTTTCCGATTTGTTTGGCGCAACGGATTGGCCATCCGTCGCGGATCTCGATCGGTTGCGAAAATGCGTGGAGGCCCGTGACCGGCGAATTCGCCCAGCCTTCGTTGCGCAGACATCCAAGCTGCTTGCCGATGGCCTGCACTACGAAACGCGTATTGCCGAGCGCGGAGAACTCGCGACTCGCGAGCGCAATAGCCACGATCTCTACAACGCGCTGATCTGGCTGCGCCATCCGGAATTGAAGTGGGCGCTGAATGCACGTCAGGTTGCCGACGTTGCGCGCGTCGGTCCGAAGGCACGCACGCGTGGACAATGTGCGCTGACGCATTTCGACGAAGCCGGTGTCATTGTCTGGATCGCCGACGAACAACGCCTTGCAGCATGGGATCGCCATGACTGGTCCGAATTATTTCTCACAAACCGGGCGGGGTGGGGACGCGATGTTGCAGTTACCGTTTTTGGCCACGCCTTGCTCGATCACGCGACTGAAGCGGAGCACGTGGCGACGGCCAAGGCGATTGCGGTTTGGGTCGATCGCAACAGCTTGAAAATGCATATCACTCACGAAACAGGACACGAATTCACCCAATCGGCGGATTCCATCATCCCCTTCTGGGCTGTGGCAGAAAGGCAACTGGCGACTGCAATCCGTGCCGGTGACTTGCTTGCCGATCCGCAACACTTGCGCCCGTTACCGCTGGCGGGAATTCCTGGTTGGCACCCGGAGAATGCCGAACCCGGGTTTTTTTGCAGCGCTCCGTGTTTTCGACCGCTGCGTCCGGGTCGCACCTACCCGCCGCCATTCGCTATGGAATAGAAAGATCACGGCCGTCGACCGCCACTCATGAAAAAAATTTGACAACGACCGGGAACTTTTCGCGTCGATTGCGGTATTTTCCGATGCCCTTCGAATCTGCGCGTGATGATCTGTTGCGAGCGTGCGTCAGCTCCTCCAGCCAGTCAGCGCAGAACTGCGGGCGCTCATCCCAAAACCTTCCAACCAGAAGCGATCCGACCATGATAGAAACCCGGAATCTATCCAAGCGTTACGGTGACCTCATTGCCGTCAACGACATCAGTTTCAAGGTCGAGGCCGGCCAGGTGCTTGGCTTCCTTGGCCCCAACGGGGCCGGCAAATCCACCACGATGAAGATGCTCGCCGGCTTTCTGACGCCGACTTCGGGCAGCGCCAGCGTGGCCGGTTTCGATGTCGAGCAGCAGCCGCTCGAAGCCAAGCGCGCGATCGGCTACCTGCCCGAGGGGGCGCCGAGCTACGGCGAAATGACGGTGCGAGAGTTTCTTGAATTCATCGCCGATGTGCGCGGATTGAGCGGCGATCTTCGCTACCGTCGGCTCGACGACGTGATCGAACGCCTGCATCTGGATGGCGTGATAGAACAGCCGATCGAGACCTTGTCGAAGGGTTTCAAACGCCGGGTCGGACTCGCGCAGGCGATTCTGCATGATCCAAAGGTGCTGGTGCTCGACGAGCCGACCGATGGTCTCGATCCCAATCAGAAACACGAAGTGCGCGAACTGATCAATACGATGGCGCACGACAAGACGATCATCGTATCGACGCATATTCTTGAGGAAGTGCACGCCGTGTGCACGCGCGCCATCATCATCGCCGACGGCAAGGTACTCGCCGACGCGACACCGGCCGAACTCGAAGCGCGCTCGCGGTATCACCACGCTGTGTCCCTGACGGCCCCGAATGTCGCTGCCGCGCGCGAAGCGCTGGCACGGGTGGCTGATGTTGCATCGATCGAAGTCGATCCGCAGGACAACCGCATCACCGCGTTCCCTCGTCCCGGCAAGCATATCTTCGACGCGGTCAGCGAGGTGCTCAAGACGCAGAACGTTGCCGTGCACGAGATCGCCCTCGAAGGCGGCCGTCTCGATGAAGTGTTCCGCACGATTACTCAAGGCACGCGCGGTGCCGCGGCAGGAGCGAGCGCATGAACGCCACGATGACGGTTTTCAAGCGCGAGCTGCGCAGCTATTTCGCGACTCCGGTCGCCTATGTGTTCATCGTGATTTTCCTGCTGTTGTCCGGCGCATTCACGTTCTATCTCGGTGGTTTCTACGAGCGCGGCCAGGCTGACTTGCAACCGTTCTTCTCGTTCCATCCGTGGCTGTATCTGTTCCTGGTGCCGGCAGTTTCGATGCGGATGTGGGCCGAGGAACGCAAGAGCGGAACCATCGAATTGCTGTTGACCTTGCCATTGACGATGCGCGAGGCCGTGCTAGGCAAATTCCTCGCCGCATGGACCTTTATCGGTATCGCGCTCGCGCTGACATTTCCGATCTGGATCATCGTCAACTATCTGGGCTCGCCAGATAACGGCGTGATCGTTGCCGGCTATCTCGGATCGATGCTGATGGCCGGTGCGTTTCTCGCGATCGGATCGTGCATTTCCGCAGCGACGCGCAATCAGGTGGTCGCGTTTATCCTGACCGTCGTGGTCTGCTTCCTGCTTCTGCTCGCCGGGTATCCGCTGGTGCTGGATGCATTCTCGGCTGTGCTGCCGCAGGGCGTTGTCGATGCGGTTGCCGGGTTGAGCTTCCTCACCCATTTCTCGTCGATCGGGAAGGGTGTGATCGATCTGCGCGACCTGCTGTATTTCCTGTTGATGATCGGCTTCTGGCTGTACGCCAGCGTCGTCGTCATCGATCTGAAAAAAGCCGACTGAGGAACTGCCCGCATGATGCTCAATCGCAAGACTCTTTCCGGCGGCGCCCTGGTCGTGCTCGCCATCCTGTTCGTTGCCGTGCTGCTGGTCGTCAACACGCTGTTTCGCGGCGTGCGAGTCGATCTGACCGAGAACAACCTGTACAGCCTTTCGCAAGGAACGAAGAATATCCTCGGGTCGATCGACGAACCGATCAATCTGTACCTGTTCTATTCCGACAAGGCGACCCAGGACCTGCCGCAGCTGCGCACGTATTACCTTCGGGTTCGCGAGATGCTTGAGGAACTTGCCGCGCGCGCGAACGGCAAGCTCAAGCTCGAAGTGATCGACCCGTTGCCATTCTCCGAGGACGAGGATCGCGCCACCGCGCTCGGTTTGCAGGCGGTTCCAAATGGTCCCGGCGGCGGAAATATTTTCTTCGGTCTTGCCGGTACCAATTCGACCAACGGCAAGAGCGTGATACCGTTCTTCCAGCCCGACAAGGAAGCATTTCTCGAATACGACGTCGCCAAACTCATCCACGAACTCAACGAGACGAAAAAACCCGTAGTCGGTATGGTGTCGAGCCTGCCGCTGACGACCGGTTTCGATCAAGCGACGCGACAGATGCGCGACCCGTGGGCGGTCGAGCAACAGTTGGAACAGTTGTTCGATGTGCGCCAGCTCAACGCGGCCACGCTGAAGACGATCGATCCGGAAATCGGCACCTTGGTTGTCGTGCAGCCGAAGGCTCTGAACGACGATGCGCAGTATGCGATCGATCAGTTTGTGCTGCGCGGCGGCCATCTGCTTGCCTTCGTCGATCCGTTTTCCGAAGCCGACACGTCTGGCGATGATCCGAATAATCCGCAGGCTGCCATGATGGCCGACCGGTCGTCGGATCTACCGAAACTGTTCAAGACCTGGGGCGTCGACTACGACCCGCACAAGGTCGTGCTCGATCGCCAGCTCGCGCTGTCGATCAGTCGCGGTCAGGGCCAGCAGCCGGTGCGCCATCCGGCAATTCTTGGATTCAAGGCTGCGAATCTGAGTCGCGACGATGTAGTCACATCGGGCCTCGACACGATCACGATGTCGACCGCCGGATTTTTTGAGCTGGCCAAGGACGCCAAGACCAAGCTCACTCCGCTGATCCAGACCTCGCCCGATGCATCGAGTACGACGGCCGACGGCATGCGTTTCCTCGCCGATCCGGGTTCCCTGCTCGACAACTACAAGGTCGAGGGTACGCGCGTGGTTGCGGCACGACTGACCGGCAAGTTGACCAGCGCATTTCCAGATCGCAAGGAAAGCGGACATCTGGCCGAATCGAAGGAGGATGCGCAAATCGTTCTGGTTGCCGACACCGATATTCTCAGCGACCGCTTGTGGGTGCAGATCCAGCAGTTTCTTGGCCAGCGCATCATGAATGCGTTCGCCAACAACGGCGATTTTGCAGTCAACGCGGTCGACAATCTGAGCGGATCGAGCGATCTGATTTCGATTCGCGGACGCGCCACGTCGCAACGACCGTTCACCAAGGTCGAATCGCTCAAGCGCAATGCCGACGAACGTTTCCGCGCCAAGGAGCAGGAGTTGCAGAAGGAACTCGCCGACACCGAGCGCCGTTTGACGGAATTGCAGAGCGGCAAGAGCAACGATCAGGCCGCGATCCTGTCGCCCGAACAGAAGGCCGAGATCGACAAATTCGCCCAGCGCAAGGTCGAGATCCGCAAGGAATTGCGCGGTGTGCGCGCGCAGCTCGATGCGGAAATCGAAGCTCTCGGCACCCGTCTCAAGATCATCGATATCGTTCTGCTGCCGGTACTCGTCACCGCTGCGGCGCTACTGTTCGCGCTGTGGCGCCGCCAGCGCCGGCGCGCAGCAAAAGGAGGTGTCGTATGAACCGCAAAACCCTTTTCGGATTGATCGCTGCCGCCGTCATCGCGCTGATTGCGGCCATCGCGATCCAGCACTCGCGGCGCCCTGCTACCGAAACTGCGAGCGAGACAAAATACCTGCTGCCCGAGCTGCGAGGCCACGTCAACGATGTCAGTCGCATCATCCTGACCGGTGCGGACGACAAGGTCATCGCCACGTTCGAACGCGGCAAGGATGGCTGGGCCTTCGCCGAGAAAGGCGGTTACGCCGTCGACGACGGCAAGTTGCGCGAGTTCGTGTTGAAGCTGTCCGAAGCGACCCTGCTGGAACAGAAAACCGCCAACAAGGATCGCTACGTCACACTCGGCGTTGCCGATATTTCCGCCAAGGATGCCAGCGGCGTGCAAGTCGAGTTTGTCGGTCTCACCAAGCCGGTGAAACTCATCATAGGCACCTATAACGGTGCCGGCGGCGGCGGTACCTTCGTGCGCCGTCCCGAGGATGCGCAAAGCTGGCTCGCCAACGGCACGCTGACGGTCGAGAAGAATGGTGGCGAATGGCTCAAGCGCGATCTGCTCGATCTGCCGTCGAGCCGGATTGCCGAGGCGACCCTGACGCGTGGCGACGGCAAGTCGCTGCGCGTATTCAAGGACAAAGCCGAGGACGCGAATTTTCATCTGGCCGATATTCCGAAAGGCCGCGAGATGTCATCGGAATTCGTTGCCGACCCGGTCGCGTCGACGCTCGCTGGCCTGCGCATCGACGATGTCGTGCCGGCCAAGGATGCGCCACCGATCGACAGCGCGATCAAGGCGCACTACCGCACTTTCGATGGGGTCGTTGTCGACGTAACGGCGTGGGAGAAGGACGACAAGCACTACGCGCAATTTGCCGCATCGCTCGACAGCGAACAGGCAGATCGCCATATCGGCGAACAGCAGACCGGCGAAAAATCGGCCTACGAGGCGAGCGTTGCCAAGGCCGCCGAGGAAGCCAAGGCAAAAGCGTCCGACGACAAATCGGCGAAGCCGGCGGCAACACCTGAAATTCCGAAACCGCTGGCGATAACGGATCCGGCCAAGGATCACAGCGACAAACTCGCCGCGCTCAACAAGGAAGTTGCCGATCTCAATGCAAAGTTCAGCGGCTGGACCTTTGTTCTGCCAGCCTACAAGTACACCAACATCAACAAGACCATGGACGAAATGTTGAAGACACCGGAGGCCAAGCCGGCGGCCGATTCAGCCGACAAGGCTGTGCCCAAGACAAAGCCGAAGGCGGTTCCGCCCAAATCGTGATTTCGAATAGCAGTCGTTAATTTGAACGCGCGCCTGCTTGCCGGACTCAGTGCGACGATCGCCGGCGCGACAGCGGTCGCGGCAGGGGCATTCGGCGCGCACGCATTGCGCGCCACGCTTTCTGTGGACGCGCTCTCGATCTGGCACACCGCGGTCGAATACCAGTTTTGGCACGCCTTGGCGTTGCTCGCGCTTGCCGTGACGAGCGCCAGTCACCGCGCGCGTGCGGTTGCAGTCGCGACGATTTCCTTTGCAGTCGGTATCGTGCTGTTCTGCGGAAGTCTGTACGCGCTGGCGCTCGATGCACCGAACTGGATCGGCGTGATAACGCCTATTGGTGGCCTCGCGTTCATCGTCGGCTGGCTGGCGTTGGCGTGGCTGTTCTGGAGCGAAGCGACTACGACAACGCCGTCGCGCTAAGTGTTCTTGCCAGCGCGGCCGCGCTCAATCAGTTCGATGGCCAATCTTGTTGCCGCCATCAAACTGCCGGCATCGGCGGTGCCCTTTCCGGCCAGATCGAGCGCGGTGCCGTGATCGACCGAGGTGCGGATGTACGGCAGACCCAGGGTGACGTTGACTGCGTTGCCGAAACCGTGATGCTTGAGCACCGGCAGACCCTGATCGTGGTACATCGCGAGCACAGCGTCGTAGTTGGCCAAGTGACTCGGGAGGAACGCTGTGTCGGCCGGCACCGGGCCGATCAACTGCATGCCTTCGTCGCGCAATTCAGCGAGCGCGGGAATGATCGTGTCGATCTCCTCGCGACCAAGATGACCGCCTTCACCAGCATGGGGATTGAGGCCTAGCACGGCGATGCGCGGATTCGCGATCGCG
>JBDTOS010000146.1:0-6800 GCA_039933095.1 Dokdonella sp. | reverse complement strand
GCATGTCGCTCGGCGGCGTGCGCGACGAGGCCGAGATTCGCGGTCATCGCCGCACCTACATCGGTTCGATGCCGGGACGCATCATCAGCAATCTGTCCAAGGCCGGGACCCGCAATCCGCTGTTCGTGCTCGACGAAATCGACAAGATGTCGATGGATTTCCGCGGCGATCCGTCATCGGCGCTGCTGGAGGTGCTCGATCCCGAACAGAACCATACCTTCAACGATCACTACCTTGAAGTCGATTTCGACTTGAGCGAGGTGATGTGGATCGCCACGGCAAACTCGCTGAATATCCCGGCGCCTCTGCTCGATCGCATGGAGGTCATTCGCATCCCCGGTTACACCGAGGATGAAAAGATCAATATCGCGTTGCGCTTCCTCGTGCCCAAGCAAATCAAGGCGAATGGTCTCAAACCCGAAGAACTTGCCATCGACGAATCGGCGGTGCGCGACATCATCCGCTACTACACGCGCGAAGCAGGTGTTCGCAATCTAGAGCGCGATATCTCGAAGATCTGTCGAAAGGTCGTCAAGGAGATCAGTCTCGCCGTCGGCAAGGCGGCGAAGGTGAAGAAACCGGGACGCAAGAAGAAGACTGCGCTGTTTTCGATCACCGGCGACAACCTCGACGAGTTTCTCGGTGTGCGCAAGTTTACCTACGGTCGCGCCGAGCAACAGAACGAAGTCGGACTGGTCACCGGGCTTGCCTGGACCGAAGTCGGCGGCGACCTGCTCAGCATTGAAGCGGCGGTTGTGCCCGGCAAGGGCAAGCTGTTGCATACCGGCCAACTTGGCGATGTGATGCGCGAGTCGATCCAGGCGGCATTGTCGGTTGTGCGTGCGCGCGCGGAACGTGTGGGCATCGAGGTCGACTTCCACCAGAAGTTCGATATCCATGTGCATGTGCCCGAGGGTGCCACGCCCAAGGATGGTCCGAGCGCGGGTGTCGGGATGTGTACGGCGCTGGTATCGGCGCTGACCAAGGTTCCGGTGCGCTCCGAGGTAGCGATGACCGGCGAGATCACCTTGCGCGGTCGCGTGTTGCCGATCGGTGGCCTCAAGGAAAAATTGCTCGCTGCACATCGCGGCGGAATTACGACCGTGATCATTCCCGAAGAGAACGCGAAGGATCTGGCCGAAATTCCTGCCAACGTCACCGGATCACTCGACATTCGGCCGGTACGCTGGATCGATGAGGTGCTCGACATCGCACTCGAGCGTCCGCTGACACCGGGCGTACTGCGCGATGTGGCTGAACTGGAAACCACCCCGCTCGACGCCGGCAAGCTGGAGCCGGTAAAGGAAAAACGCAGCGACGACACGCCGCCGCGCTCGCACTGAAATTCACGCTTTGCCGGTCGAGGGCGGAGCGACTGCGCGGAATTCGGTCCCGGTCCGATCAGGCGCGATCAGTTCCGCGGCGCTATTGCATGCGATTGAGCGGCGTGCTAAGCGCATTCGATTCGATGCGCAAACGCCCGGAAAACCGCGCCAGTCCTTGTTGCACCGGCATTGACCCACTGGTATAAAGGTGACGCCGCGATCTCTTTCACTTCATCTGTTCGCGTAGTTCGAACGTATGAAGTGCGCGTGCCAAAGGTTGCCTGCCTCTCGCGAGGCGCGCGCTTCACTCATCAACATTACTGCGGGTTGCCGTCCCGCTAGGGAGTTACAACACAATGAACAAGTCCGAATTGATTTCTTCGATTGCCGACCATGCCGAGCTGTCCAAGGCTGATGCAGAGCGCGCACTCGAGGCGTTTACCAAGAGTATCAAGAAAGCACTTAAATCCGGCGACAGCGTTTCGCTGGTCGGGTTTGGCACCTTCACGGTGCGCAAGCGCGCCGCGCGCACTGGTCGCAATCCGCGCACTGGCGACACCATCAAGATCAAGGCATCGAAGATGCCTGCGTTCAAGGCCGGCAAGGCGCTCAAGGATGCAATGAACTGATTGGATCGCTCGGGTTCCTCTGAAACATTACGGCGGTTCGTTGCCGGATATTTCTGAAGAATTGAAGGGTGCTTAGCTCAGCGGTAGAGCGTCGCCCTTACAAGGCGAGGGTCGGGGGTTCGAAACCCTCAGCACCCACCATATCGCGAACCACGCCGTGGAGTGGCAGTTCAGCTGGTTAGAGTGCTGACCTGTCACACCGGAGTTCGCGGGATCGAATCCCGTCCACTCCGCCACCGATCAGCAAGGGTGCCTGCGCGGCACCTTTGCTTTTTCTCATTTACCAGTCCTTCGATCCAGCGAAGGTAGCGGAACTGCTGATGCTGTCGAAACTTCGCAACACGTTCTCCGGTTGGTTCGGAAAGATCATTTTCGGCCTGATCCTCTTCGCGTTCTCGTTCTTCGGTATCGAGTCGTACATGGTCACGCGCGTCGATTCCGGCGTGGCGCACATTGGCGATCGCGAAATAACCCAGCAACAATTTCGCCAGCGCTTCGACGAATATCGCCAGCAAATGTTGCGGCAAATGGGCGACCAGGCCAACGCGAGTTATTTCGAACGACCCGAGATCAAGCGTCAGTTCCTCGATTCGCTGATCGACGAGCAAGTCGTTCTCGCATTCAACGACAAGTACGGTGTGCGAATTCCGGCCAAGCGCATGCAGGACGAAATCTCCTCGATTCCGGTGTTCCAGACCGACGGTCATTTCGATTCCGCGCAATATCGCGCCCTGCTTGCCGCGCGTGGCATGAGCGTGGCTTCGTTCGAGGAGCGGGTACGTCAGGATCTCGCCTCGCGCGAGTTGCCGATGCAGATCAACTCGACGAGTTTCGTTACCGAAGCCCGGATCGACAATTACTTGCGTTTGCGCGATCAGCTGCGCGACGCGCGCGTACTCAAGCTCGACAAGCCGGTGCCGACCGATGCGACGATTGCCGATACTGACATCGAGAAATATTACGAAGCACACAAATCCGAGTTCATGCGGCCCGAGCAAGTGGCGGTGGACTACGTCGAACTCGACGCGCCCAAGCTCGATGTCAACCTCACGCCCGATGATGCGACTCTGAAGGAGCGCTACGAGAAGGAAAAATCGCGTTTCGTCGCGAGCGAGCAACGCCTCACGTCGCATATCCTGATCAAGGTTTCCGGCAAGGGTGGTCCCGAGGATCAGAAGAGCGCGCTGGCCAAGGCGCAGGCGTTGGTAAGCGAGGCGCGTGGCGGCAAGGATTTTGCCGGCCTTGCCAAGCAATCTTCGGACGACCTCGGCTCCAAGGCTCAGGGCGGTGATCTCGGCTGGCTCGAAAAAGGCCTGACCGACCCTGCGTTCGATGACGCCTTGTTCGCGATGAAAAAGGGCGATATTTCCGATCCGGTTCTGTCGAGCGAGGGCTACCACATCATCGACCTGCGTGATCTCCGGCCGGGTTCGACGCGCAGTTTCGAGGAAGTCAAACCCGAACTCACGCGCGAGTACGCCGACTCCGAGCGCGAGCGCGTATACAACGAAACTGCGGGACGTCTGATCGATCTGACTTACCAGGATCCGTCCTCGCTGGAATCGGCGGCGAAGGAGCTGCACTTGAAAGTGCAGAAATCAGAGCTGTTCGGACGCGAAGACGGAACCGGCATTGCCGCGAATCCGAAGGTGGCGCAGGCAGCCTTCAGCGACAGCGTGCTGGTGCAGGGAAACAATTCGGATCCGGTCGAACTGGGGCCAAACCATGTCGTAGTGTTGCGCATCGCGACGCGCAAGCCGACCGAAGTCAAACCACTCGCCGAGGTTCGCACTGCGATTCACGATCGCATGCTGGCTGAGCGCGTTGCGGCCCAAGCAAAGTCGCACGCCGACGCGCTATTTGCGAGACTCGAAAAAGGTGAGACTCTGGAAGCGCTCGCGGCCGAAGTGAAAGGCAAGGTCGACGACCAGAAAGGTATCGGGCGCCAAGCCGCGACGCTCGACGGCGCACTCGTTCAAGCCATTTTCGCGATGCCGAAACCCACTGCGGGCAAGCCCGACGACAAGCTCGTGCCGCTGGCCGACGACAGCTATGCACTGGTGCAGCTCGATAAAGTCGCCGACAGCGATCCGGCCAAGCTCGACGCTACGGCGCGTGAGTCTGCACGAACGCAACTGACCCAAGGTCAGGGAAATACGGCGGCGCTGGAATTTGTCGCTGCCTTGCGCAAAGCGACCGAGATCAAGATCAACGAAGCCAATATGTAGTTGCCGCGAATCGGGTCCAGGCGCCGCAATGGAATCGCGCTGAAGACCCGATCAGATTCCGGTCATGCCGAGCGTATTGAACCCGGCATCTACAAAGGTCACTTCGCCGGTGATGCCGGACGCGAGATCGGAGCACAGGAATGCACCGACATTGCCGACTTCCTCGATCGTCACGTTGCGCCGCAGCGGTGCATTCTGCTCGACATGCTCGAGCATCTTGCGGAAGTTTCCAACGCCCGATGCGGCCAGCGTCTTGATCGGACCGGCCGAGATCGCGTTGACGCGCGTACCCTCCGGTCCAAGGTTATAGGCAAGATAGCGCACATTCGCTTCGAGGCTGGCCTTGGCCAATCCCATGACGTTGTAGTTCGCCAGCGCACGATCGGCACCGAGATAAGTCAGCGTCAACACTGCACCGCCGCGGCCCTTCATCATCGGTCGCGCCGCTTTCGCCAGCGCAGCCAGCGAGTAGCTTGAAATATCGTGGGCGATGGCGAAATTCTCGCGAGTCAGGTTGTCGAGGAATTCGCCCTGTAATGCTTCGCGCGGTGCAAAACCTATCGAATGCACAAGAATATCGAGCCCGTCCCAGTGTGTGCCGAGACTTTCGAACAGCGCTGAAATATCACCGTCACGACCCACGTCGCACGGCAACACGATATTTGATCCGAACGCCGCCGCTGCCTCGTCGACACGCGGTTTGAGCTTGTCGTCGACGTAGGTGAACGCCAGTTGTGCGCCTTCACGATGCATCGCATTGGCAATGCCCCAAGCGATCGAACGCTGACTGAGGATGCCGGTGATCAAGGCGCGCTTGCCGTGCAGAAAACCCATGTCGCTCTCCAGAATCGGAATCGGAAACTTGCGGTGGTCGTTGCGGCGAAGTTTACCCGACCTGCACTAGCGATCGTCGCCAGGTCCGATGCGAAGTCGCTGGCCCGGATGAATGAGCGAATGCAACGTGATGCCGTTCCACCGCAAGAGCTGCGGCAGTTTGACCCCGTACTGACGTGCAATCCCGCCCAGCGTGTCGCCCTTGCCGACGATATGCGTCGGCGCATCGGAGTCGGTGTTCGCCGCCTCCACTTCCGCACCCGGCAACAAGACGGGTGTCCCTTTGGCCAGCGCGGAATTCTCCGCCAGTCCGTTGATCGCCGCGAGCGCGGCAAGCGGGATGCTGGCGGCACGCGCGAGAGTCGGCAAACTGGTCACCTTGCTGGTTTTCGCTTCGTGCCATTCTGCCCACAGACCGCTATCGACACGTGCCGTCGCCTCGCTGAATTGCGCGCGATGATCAGCCGGGATCAGCAAGCGCAGCGGCATTCCAGGTCGCATGCGTGGTTGCCGATACGCTGCGTTCAATCGCGCGAAGTCCGCATTCGACACTCCGGCAAAGCGCGCGGCAATACGCAGATCGAGCGGCGCCGGCAAGTTGAATACCTCAAGCCGATCGCCGATGGCAGGCTCCGGAAGGATCACTTTGAAGCGTGCCGGATCGTCGATGATGCAGGCGAGAGCGAGCAACTTGTCGAGATGTTCGTGAGTGATCGAGCTGAACGTCAGGCGTGCCAACTCCGTCGCGGACAGCTCGCTGGCAGAACGTTTACCGATCAAGCTGCCGAGCAACTTGCTGACCCGGAACTCGCCGGCATTGAAGGCCATGTTGGCAAGCCGCCAGTCGCCGAATTTTTCCTCGTAGACGGCGATGAGGTCGAGGCTCGCACGGGTCGCCGCCAATGCATCGAGGCGTCCATCGAAGTCGGAAGCCACAATCAAACCTTGGCTGCGCGCCGTAGTCGGCATCAACTGCCACATACCCGCCGGACGGTTGCCGCGACTTGGCAGCGGTTGGTAGGTGCTCTCGACATAGGGGAGCAGAGCGAATTCGCCGGGCAGGTCGCGTCGTTCGATTTCGTCGAGCACAAGCAGCAGAAACGGCATCGCCTGCCTCCACGATGCGGCGAATCGTGCAGGCGATCGCGTGAAGCGTTGTGCCCAAATTGCGACCTGGGGACGATAGTCGCAGCCCTGCATAGCGAAGCGGCTACGAAGTCGATCCCACGGCGGCGCGCTGGGGGGTAGTGCAACTCTTTGAGCCGGTTTTACCGAAGCCGTTGGACCAGCACCCATCGATGGTTTTGCGGCTGCGGGCGCGGGTAGAGGCTTATCAGGTCGCGTTCCCGGGGCCACACACGCGGTGACCAGCACGCTCAGCACGAGCGTTGCGAGTCGTGTCGTCACGTGAAAAATTCGCCGCGACCGATTCATGTAGGCGGCATCCATGCGGGCGGCATCTGAAACTCGTCCTTGCGTTGACGCAAGGCGGCGAAGCGTTCGAGGCGATCGCGCGGATGGTCGCTTGTCATGGCAGCCACGATCGCAGCGGAATCGACGCGCAGAAACGGGTTGCAGGCAAGTTCCTGCGCAATCGTCACCGGCAACGTCGGCGCGCCGTTGGCGCGTTGCAATTTTGCCTGCATCTCGCGTTCGGCCAACGCGTGATTGTCCGGGTCGAGCGTGCGCGCGAACGCGCAATTGACCACCGTGTATTCGTGTCCACAGCAGACAACTGTTTCCGGTGGCAGTGCGGCGAGGAGGTCGAGTGACGCCAGCATCTG
>JBDTOS010000145.1:0-6953 GCA_039933095.1 Dokdonella sp. | reverse complement strand
ATCGAAACTGATATCAGGGACCGCACCGGCCAGCGTCCCGGAAAATTCCGGCCATCCCACTGCCTTGGACAACTGTGGCATGGCGATATCGGTGAGTACCAGGCCTGCTCGATAGCGCTGACCGCGCGGCGAGCGTGGATTGAGGCTCAATCGCTGCACGATTAGGTGCCCACCCAGGACCGGAATATCGACCGGGTCGGTCAACACCTCACGGCCTGCCCTGGATTGCAGACTGGCCTGCATCGCACCGAGCGGAATGCTGAACAGGTCGAGCGACTTCCAACTCAGTGACGTTGCCGGTCGATCAACATTGATTTGCCAATCTGCGGCGCCAGAGAAACCGCGCATAGCGAAGCGACCTCCGCCATCGATCGCATCAACACCATCGGCAGCGAAATCGAAGTGCTGCATGCCATCCCCGGTGAATGCGATCGAGCCCGTCAGATTTCCGGTCAGCGACAGATCCGCGTAGCCCAGTGCCGCCAACCATGATTTGGCATATCGATCAGCTGCGGGCGTGAGCTGCGCATGGCGGATATCGACGGAAAATTCCGGTAGCCATTCGGGATTGCCCGGTGCCAGCGTCGCTGTCGCGCTGAGATCGACGACGTTAGGGTCTGTCCAGGAAAAATTGTGGATTTTCCAAATGTTCTCCGGTGTCGAATCGGCAGCTATTGCAAACGTGACGGGTGCCGTTGGCAACTTGACATAGACCGGTCCAAACAAGGCCTCGCCGCCATGAAAATCTCCCGCGAGTTTGATTTTTGGATGGCCAAACGGGTCGGCGAGATCGAGCGTCGCTGAACTGCGAATTCCGGCTGCGGCAACGGTTCCATCGGCGCTGTCATAACCGATGCCCTCGGTGTCGAACACTGCGGCGACATGCGGCTGAGCGGGGTCGCGCGGATCAAGCATCAGCTTATGCAACCTGATCTCCCCGCCGAACAACGCCAACCTCGCCGTCTGCGCCAGTTCGATTTGTCCGTTTTTCGCCGCGAGGTGGAGCGAAGTTGGACCTATGGCCAGGCCGTTCGATTTCATCGACTTCCAGCCCAATGCCGTCACCGGCCGGGTGTCGGCTTTGGCCCAATCGATGCCACCAGCTATTCCGGTGACGGCGAAATCGAGCGACTTGCTGCGCAGATCCAGACGATCCGTATTGATCGCAAGTTGCGCGAGTTCGCCATCGCGCAAGGCAATCACCCCGGACAACGTGCCGTTGATATCGAGATTAGCGATGCCAAGCGCACGCAACCCGTCTGCGTTCAGGCGCGAACGCAGTTGCGGGAATGTAATCGTTGCTGCGCTCAGATCGAGCGAGATAAACGATTCCGTCGCCGCAGTATCGACACGTGCTGTCGCATTAAGCTCCAGTACGCCGTGATCGTGCCATTCAAAACGCGAAACATCCCAGGTTCTGCCCGGAGATCCCTTGGCGTCGATCCCGAACGTAACCGGTGTCTCCGGCAAGCGCATGTCGATCACGCTCTCGCGCAGCGATCCACCCGTCAGCTGAGCATCCACGGATATCTGCGGTGCATCACTGCTCGCCACAATATGCGCCGCACCGCTGCCGTTGAGCCGATTGCCAGCAAGCGCGCCGTCATTCGTCGCAACCGCCAGCTCCTGGAACGCGAACTGCGCAACGATTGGCGCGTTGTCGGGAAATTGCACGCTCGCATCAACCGTACCGGCAGTCAGCTGACCACCACTCCATATCCTGGTGACCGGTGCCTTTAGCCACGTTACTGGAACGTGTTCGGCGATGGCACCGACAACTTCATCTGTAGACAGCGGCAGGGTCAAGGCAACCTTGGTGCTGTCGCGTCTCATTTCGAGCTGCGCCTTCTTCCGATCGACATCGGCACGGAAAAATAGTGACCCCGTGTCCGCGCCAGTGCGGATCGGTCCGTCGCAAGACCAACTACCGGATGCCAAGGCAGTCAATCCACATTGCCATTCGATCTTGCCGACAAAGCCCAGAGCCGGAATTTCAACGCGTGCTGCGCTTAGTGCGAGTTGGCGACCGCTCACCGTCTCGATGACCTGCAACCGCAAACCGCTGGCTTCCACAGCAGCATCGTGCAAGCTGGCAATCTGGATATCGATTGTGCGTGCCGGTACCGGTGCCTTTGCAGAATCCATCGAGAGCGAAACGCTCAAGACAGAAGCCCCAAGAAGGAAGGTGCCGGTAGCAACAGCGAGGATTGACGGCAGGCCCATGGTGGGACATTCTGCCAGTGTTGCAATGGAGGCAGCCGATTAAGATGCCGCACATCCTTGTTGCTGACGACAATCCGATCAGCCTGCGCTTTCTCGAAGAGGCGTTGAATCAGCTGGGCGCAAGCTGCGTCCTCGCTGAAGACGGCATCGTCGCCGTGCGCAGTGCGAAAGTCGAGCGCTTCGATCTGCTGCTGTTCGATGCCAATATGCCAAATCTCGGTGGCATCGGCGCGCTTGAAGTCATTCGTTCCGGTTCGGGGCTCTCGAAACAGTCCATTGCGGTTGCCACAACCGCCGCCAGCGAAACCGCTGCCCACGAGCACTTGCTTGCGAGTGGGTTCAGCGCAATCTTGAGCAAACCTTTGACGATAGCCGAGCTGCAATCGGTTTTGACGCGGTATCTTCCGTGCACTCTTGGTGCAACCCGATCACAGACTTCACTCGACGACGCGTCGGCACTCGCTGCTGTCGGTGGCGATCGCACGATCCTCAATGCGCTGCGCGAATTGCTGGCAGCGGAACTGACGCGTCTGCCGGATGAAATGGAAGAGCTGACTGGCGCCAGCGACGTTCCCGTTCTGTGCGATCGGCTGCATCGGTTGGAAGCGTCGGCAGGCTTTTGCGGTGCATCGGCCTTGAGTGAAGCCATCATCACACTGCGCGCAAGCATCGACAGCGATTTGCGGGCTCCGTCACCCGAAGCCATTGCCGCGTTTCTGGCCGTCGTTACCGCTACCGAAAAATCGCTGACTACGCCCCGGTCCGGATAGGGCCAAACGCGCACTGGAATTCGGGTTACTGCGCCGCCCGCAGCTGCGCTGTTCGCGGCGGCAACCCCATCGCTTTCCGATAGCGCGCATAGAGTTCGCTGACCTTGGCAACATACTCGCGGGTCTCGACGTAGGGCGGTACGCCGCTGTATTGCGCCACCGCACCAATGCCGGCGTTGTACGCAGCAGCGACGAGGACGCGATCGCCGCCGTAGCGCGTGTCGAGATCCTTCAGATGTCGCGCGCCGGCCATGATCGACTCGCTCGCCGAGGTCGGATCGGTAACGCCATAGTCGCCAATCACAGACGGCATCAATTGCATGATGCCTTGCGCACCCTTGGCCGATAACGCATTCGCGTCGTACGCACTCTCGGCGTGGGCAATCGCACGCAACCACGCTTCGTCGATTCCGGTCTTGCGCGCGGCAGCCTTGAACTCGCGCTTGAACACGCCAAGTTGCGGCTTGCCGAGCTTGCCCAGACCGGCATGCGCGGGTGAGTAAGACGGCGTCGCGACGGTAAACGCAAGCAGCTTCGTCGACCCGGGAAGATTGCGGGTGCTGTAGACAGTCTTGCCGTCCTGCTCGCGCTGATACAAGGTGCCCTGAAATTCTCCGAGCATGCCCCACAAATTCGGCAGCAGCGGGGAGTTGTCATCGAGTGTTTGTGCCGTGCAGCGTGAGCCGGGTTCCGGTGCGGTCGCAAGGCTCACCGTTCCATCGCGCAGGCAACGCCAGACCGTGCGTCCGAATGCATCGGCAGATAACGTCACCAACACCACAAAGATCAGAGCAAGACGCATCATCCTTGGGATTTCGGAGTTGCTTCGGCGACACCGTGCAATTCGCCTTCGTCGCGCAGACTGAATGGCGTGAAATGCGTCGTCGTGTCGTAGGTATCCACGCCTTCGCGACGTTTAAGGAAACCGACGACAGCATAAGTCACAGGAGTGAAGACGACTTCAACCGACACCTTCATCGCCCAGTTGAACAAGATCACCTTGAATATCGTCTGGCCTTCCCAAATTCCGGCAAACGCGATCGGATAGAACGTCACGCTGTCGATGCCCTGGCCAACCAGGGTCGAGCCGATCGTGCGCGTCCACAACCAGCGTCCGCGCGTCCACAGTTTCATTTTCGCCATCACGAACGAGTTGGCAAAATCGCCGAGCCAGTAGGCAAGCATTGATGCAAGTACGATGCGCCAGGTATTGCCGAACACGACTTCCAGCGCTGGCTGCAAGGTCGCGTTGAACGGTTCGCTGCTACTCGCCGGAATCACGAGAATCGCCCAAGTCATGAAGCTGGCAAGCGCGAGTCCGGCGAAACCGGCCCAAATTGCGCGGCGCGCGCGGGCATAGCCGTACACTTCAGTCAGAACGTCGCCGAAAATGTAACTGACCGGGAAGAATAAATTGCCCGCACCAAAACTCAGCAACCCCAATATCGGCAGATCGATCGCGCCGACCTTTGCCGGACCGATCAGGTTTGAACACAGCAACACGGCGACCATGCCGCCGACGAGCAAGTCGTAATAGAGAAAACCGGGTGGGCGCGCTCGCGCCTTGGCAGTGGCTGACATGCATTTTCCTCAAGGCTCGCTGTGCCGGAGTGGCGCGTGTGCGCAGCGAACACGATGGTATCCATTCCGATCGCTGCGCAACACTGCAGTGGCGACTCCATCACCGTTTCAACTGCGAAAACATCTGGCGTGCGTGCGATCATAGACGCGAAGACGGGGAGACTTCGCATGATCGTTTGGTGGATTGGCGGCGCGCTGTTCTTTTTGCTCGCAGGCGGCATCGTCGTCTTCAATGGTTTGATCATGGCGCGCAATCAGGTACGCGCTGCGTGGAGCGATATCGACGTGCAGCTCACTCGCCGTCACGATCTGGTGCCGCAGCTGGTCACAACGGTCAAGGCCTACGCAGATTACGAGAAAGCCACGCTGACAACGGTGACCGAGCTGCGCACACGCGCCGAAGCAGCGGCATCGCTCGGCGATCGCGGCAAGCTCGAGGGCGAACTGGGTCAGCAGATCGATCGCATTCTGGCATTGCAGGAACGCTATCCCGACTTGAAGGCGAGCGACAATTTTCTGGCCTTGCAACGCGATCTCATCGATGTCGAGGATCACCTCCAATATGCGCGGCGCTTCTACAACGGCGCGGTGCGCGATCTGAACACGCGCATCGAACAGTTTCCCAACCTCATCGTCGCGCGCATTGCGAATTTCCACGCGGCAGAATTCTTCCAGGACGGAAAACATGACAAGGCGCCCTCATGAAAATCTCTATGCACATCCTGGCAACGCTCTTCGCCCTCGCCTGCTCCAATGCGCAGGGGCAGTCCGAGCGCATTCTCGATTTCCACAGCGATATCACGATTGCCGCCGACGCGACGATGCAGGTGACCGAGACGATTCGCGTGCACGCCGAGGGCGATCAAATTCGTCATGGCATCTATCGCGATTTTCCGACCGACTATCGCGACCGCACTGGCAATCGCGTGCACGTCGATTTCCAACCGTTGGCGCTTACCCGAGACGGCTCGGGCGAGCCGTTCCATACCGAGCAACAGGGCAACGGAGTACGCGTGTATTTCGGTGACGAAAACACCTTGCGCAATAGCGGCGACTACACCTATTCGTTCGACTACCGAACTACGCGTCAGCTCGGCTTTTTTGCCGATCACGACGAGTTGTACTGGAATGTGACTGGCAACGGCTGGGCATTTCCTATTGAGTCTGCAAGCGCGGCGATCGCCTTACCGGGCGAGATAGCGACGGACCGAATCAAGGTTGAGGGCTACACGGGTCTTCAAGGCAGCAAGGAGCGCAATTACACTGCCAGTGTCGATGCGCCATCGCACGCGACGATTCGAGCAACGACTAAGTTGCCGCCGGAAAACGGGCTCACCGTTGTGGTCAGTTTCCCCAAGGGCATCGTCGCCACACCGACCGATGCACAACGCGCGAACTGGTTCCTGCGCGACAACGCCGGTGTTCTGGTCGGCGGAATAGGCCTGTTTCTGTTGCTCGGCTACTACTTTCTGGCGTGGTTGAAGGTCGGGCGCGACCCACGCGCCGGTGTGATCTTTCCGCAATACGTCGCGCCAGAGGGTGTAACGCCCGGAGCGATGCGCCATATCGAGCGCATGCGTTACGACAATCGTTGCGTGGCAGCGGACATTGTTGACCTTGCCGTGCGTGGCGAGCTCACGATTCATCAGACGGGGAAGTCTTTTTCTTTGAAGCGTGCCAGCAGTGGCAGGAGTACCTTGCTTCCGGTGGAAGTGGCCCTTCGCCAGGACCTGCTCGGAAACAAGAGCGAACTCGTACTTGAGCAAACCGAACACGCGCGCATCGGCAAAGCGCTCCAGAATCATCGCAGCGCGCTGAAGAAAAATGATATCGGTCGTTATTTCCACAACAACACGCGACAAGTTGTGATTGGTGCCGTTCTGTCAGTAGTAACACTGGTCGCCAGCGTGTTAGCTGGGGGCAGCGGAGGTCAGCTGGCTGGCGCGGCGTTCATGCTGGTCTGGCTCAGCGGCTGGAGCGTCGGTGTGTGGGTTCTTGTACGCGGCGCGATCACTGCCTGGCGTTCGGCAAGTGGCGGCGTCGGATATGCCGGCGCAATTTTCATGAGTCTGTTCGCATTGCCTTTCCTCATTGGCGAAGTGGTGGGGCTCGGTGCATTCGCCGCAATTGCCGGCCTTGCCTACACCATCATCGCGGTCGCCCTTGTCGCGACCAATCTCGCGTTCTGGCAATGGATGAAGGCGCCAACTGTTGAAGGTCGAAAACTGCTCGATCAGATTGCCGGTTTGCGCCTGTACATCGGTGTCGCCGAACGCGATGAACTTGCCCGCCAGCAGGCGCCGTCGATGACGGTCGATGAGTTCCAACGCTTCCTGCCCTACGCACTTGCTCTCGGCGTGGAGAAAACCTGGGGCGATC
>JBDTOS010000144.1:0-6959 GCA_039933095.1 Dokdonella sp. | reverse complement strand
GAGCTGTCGATGATGTGTACCTCGTCGTCGATGCCGAAGCCATCAAACGCGCGCGTTGCTTTCCAGGTACCGACAAGCTTGGGCGTGCCGTGCACCATCGCGATCAGGCTGTTTATTTTCGGTTTGACGTCGAGTTCCCACTGGCCGATCAGGAAATCGAACTGCTTCGCTTCTGCGGGCGGCGACGAAGGTGGTCCTTGTTGGGCGAAGCCGACGGATGACCAGAGAAGCACTACGAAAAACATCGACAGGCGAGAAAGGCTCATGGCTGCTCCGTTGAGTTGAGGGGTGAGTGAGCGGTGAGTGGGAGTGCAGCTTGGCACCGCGGCAACACCTTTTTTATCGCGTTTCGCCGAAGCGTCGATGCGGTCGGTCGAACGGTAAGTTGCGGCGGTATCTCACCGCCTACAGTGTAGGCACCGTGTTTACCAGCGAAGGAAAGTCATCGTGCCGGCATCCGCAACCGTTCAACCCCGTAACGTTTCCGATCCGCTGATCGTGCTGCGCGCAGCGGGCAAAACCTATACGACGGCAGCGGGCGAGTTCCATGCGCTCGCCGACATCGATATGGAAATCCGACGCGGCGAGTTCATGACGATCATCGGCCAGTCCGGTAGCGGTAAATCGACTCTGCTCAACCTGCTGGCCGGCATCGATCGACCGAGCAGTGGCGAGGTGTTTGTCGATGGCGTCGCGCTGCACACATTGTCCGAGCGTGAGCTGTCGATCTGGCGCGGTCGTGCGGTCGGCATCGTGTTCCAGTTCTTCCAGTTGCTGCCGACCCTGACGGTCGCGGAAAACGTGATGCTGCCGATGGATTTCTGCAATCGCTGGCTGGCACGGGCACGCCGGGCACGTGCCTTGAGTCTGCTCGATAGCGTCGGAATAGCCGATCAGGCGGACAAGTTTCCATCGGCGCTTTCCGGCGGACAACAGCAACGCGTTGCCGTGGCTCGCGCTCTCGCCAATGCGCCGCCGATTCTGCTCGCCGACGAACCGACCGGTAATCTCGATTCACGCAGTTCGCGCGCGTTGGTACAACTGCTGCGCGAACGCGCCGATGCGGGCGAGACCGTGATTCTGGCGACCCATGATCGCAGCGTGATCGAGCAGGCATCGCGCTCGCTGACGCTGGCCGATGGGCGAATTGTCGATATCGAGGCTTCGGCTCGTGGCTGATCAACTCGCGTCCGATAAAACTGGTGTTGATCAAATCGGGGTCGATCAAATCGGAGATGGTCGGCGCCGTTTTGCTCTCACCGGAATAGCGCCGCGCTGGCGCAAGATGCTGCGCGATGCTTGGTTGCACAAGGCGCGCACCTTGCTCGTCGTGCTGGCGATCGCAACTGGATTGGTCGCGGCCGGTGCGTTGCTCGACGCATGGGCCCTGGTGCAGCACGTGACCGATGCCAGCTATCGCGCCAGCCTGCCGGTTTCGGCGACATTGCAAATCGACAGCGTCGACGCCGACGCGCTTGCTGCTGTGCGCGCGCTGCCGACGATCGCGGCAGCGCGCGCGCGCCGCAGTGTGCTCGCTACTGCGCAAATCAACGGTGCCCATCCGTCCGCGCTGCTGTTCGCGCTCGACGATTACTCCAGCCAGGAAATCGCGCGCTTGCAGCCAGAAACCGGCGAGTGGCCACCGCGCGATGGCAGTATCGTGATCGAGCGATCGTCGCTAACCTTTTCCGCTGCCAGCGTCGGTCAAGCGATAGCGCTGACCGTCGGCGACAAGCCGCCGCAGGCGTTGACCGTGAGCGGCATCGCGCGGGACGTCAGTCTTGCGCCCGGGTGGATGGAAAATCTCGTCTACGGGTTCGTCAGCCCCGGTACGCTGGTCACTTTGGGGCTGCCGGCCGGTTTCCATGAACTGCAGATCCGGGTTCGCGACGCCACGGCGGATCGTGACGCAATCCGACGCATTGCTTACGAGGTCAAAACGCTGCTCGAACGTAGCGGACACACGGTGACCAATGTCGACGTGCCATTACCGGGTCAGCATATCCACGCGCCCCAGATGGATTCGCTGATACTCACGCAGGGCGCGTTCAGCCTGCTGACCCTGCTGGTTTGCGGCTTTCTGATCATCAATCTGATCACCGCCACGCTCGCGAGTCAGGTGCGCGAGATTGGCGTGATGAAGTCGTTCGGCGCGCAAACCGGCCAACTCGTCGCGATGTATCTCGGCTTTGCGCTGTTGATCGGCGTGCTTGCGACCCTGCTAGCATTGCTGCCGTCGCTGCTGATCGGGCGCGCCTACGCCGCCCTCAAGGGTGAGATGCTCAACTTTCCGATCGATGGTTACGCAATCCCGGCGTGGGCGATTGCCTTGCAGCTGGTTGTCGGCGCGTTGCTTCCGGTGATCGCGGCAAGCCTTCCGGTGCTGCGCGGGTGCCGGCTGTCGGTGAGCGCTGCATTGCGCGACACCGGTATCGCCTGTCTCGGAGCGAATGCGCGCCGGCAGCGGATGATCGGCGTCGGTCACATCGGTCGGCCACTGCTGCTGTCGATCGGCAACGCGTTCCGGCGTCGCCAGCGCCTGCTGCTGACCTTGCTGGTGCTGGCCTCCGGCGGTGCGGTTTATCTCGGCGCCGCCAACCTGCGCGAGTCAGTAAGCGATTCCGTCGGCTATATGTTCTCGATGCTGCGCTACGACGTGTCGCTGCGTTTCAGTTCGCCGTATCCACCCGCACAGATCGAGGCCGTCGCGAGCGCGGTTGCAGGTGTGCGCCGCGCCGAAACCTGGGATGTTGCGCGCGCCAATATCGATTTTTCCGATGGCACGCGTAGCGGCGTGATCGCACTGATCGGCTTGCCGGCGGATTCGACGCTGGTCGAGCCACGCCTCATTGAAGGCCACTCGATCGACGGCTCCGATCGCAAGAACCTCGTCGTCAGTAGCGCGTTGCTGAAGCATCAGCCGGGATTGACGATCGGCAGCACGCTCGCGCTGATCATCGACGGCAAGCCATCATCGTGGAGTGTGATCGGCGTCGTCGAATCGGGTCCGCAGAAACTGGCCTACACCTCGCGCGCGGCGCTGGCCTTCCGCAGCGGTGCCGAATCCGCGACGACGCTGGTGATTGCCACCACGCCGCGCGGTGTTGCATCGCAACTGGATGTAACCCAACGACTGCGCGCAGCGCTGGTCGCCAGCGGCATGCCGGTCGCAAATAGCCAGCGACCGGCCGAGAGTCAGAAGGCGTATGAGGATCACATGTTGATGGTGGTGCAGTTCCTCGGCGTCATGGGCTGGGTCATGATCGCCGTCGGCGGAATGGGCCTCGCCTCGACGATGAGCCTCGGCGTACTCGAGCGCACGCGCGAGATCGGAGTACTACGCGCAATCGGCGCCCGCCATCGCGACATCATGCTGATGCTGCAAGTTGAATGCATGGTCATCGCGTTGCTCGGCTGGCTGGTCTCGATTCCGCTGTCGGTTCCGATGAGCAGTGCACTCGGCGACGCCTTCGGCCGCATCATGTTCGAGCTGCCACCGAACTACATGCCGAACGGAGAGGGGGTCGTGCGCTGGCTGGCCATGATCGTCGTCGTCTCGATCCTCGCCTGTGCTTGGCCCGCGTTGCGTGCGACCCGGATTTCGGCGGCGACGGCGTTGAGTTATGAATGATTGGAAGGCTACCAAGGGTTGACCTGACCCACATCGCACCCAGATAGTGCTCAGTCATGGTCGACCGGCCAACAAATAAATCGCTCACCCGATGACCCCAAGAGAAAATCTGCTGCGAGCGTTGCCCGACGTAGCTAACGAACCAAATCCACATCAAGCCGGCCTGCGCAAGGTCGGCGCACTCGACTGGGTCGGCATGGACGGCATCGATTTGCCGATAATGCTGACTGATCGCGATGGCGTAACGACGCGCAGTGCGGCACGCGTCAGTGCAGCTGTCGATCTCGAACGCAGCGAAGTCCGCGGTATCCATATGTCGCGGCTATATTTGCTGCTCGATCAGCATCTATCGAGCGAAGCGTTGACACCGTGTTTGCTGCGTCGCGTATTGCGTGATTTTCTCGATTCCCATGCGGATCTCTCGACGCACGCGTCGGTTCGAATCGCGTTCGATCAACTGCTGCGGCGGCCGGCATTACGCAGCGACAACAGCGGCTGGAAGTCGTATCCGATCGCGATCAGTGCGCGCCTCGACGGCAACGATTTTCAACTCGAACTGCAATGCCGTGTTGTCTATTCCAGCACCTGTCCCGCGTCTGCAGCGCTCGCGCGGCAGGCGATTCAGGATGCCTTTGCGAAACGCTTCGCGCGCGCCGATACGTTGAACTTCGACGACGTGTCCGCGTGGCTCGGCAGTGAGCAGGGCATTGTGGCGACGCCGCACGGTCAGCGCAGCGCGGCCGACGTGCGTGTTCGTCTGACGGCCGGTTTCGAATTTCCCATCGTCGATTTGATTGACTTGATCGAAGATGCCGTGCAGACACCGGTACAGACTGCGGTGAAGCGCGACGACGAACAGGCGTTCGCTGTGCTCAATGCGCAAAATCTGATGTTCTGCGAAGACGCTGCGCGGCGCATCCAGCGTGCGCTTGATGGCGACGAACGTTTCGCCGATTTCTGGCTACGCGCAACCCACTACGAAAGCCTGCATGCACACAATGCCGTTGCGATTGCGAGCAAGGGGATTGGTGGCGGCTATGGTGCAGATGAGACGCTTTTGCTGCTGGGCGAATAGATCGTCGTTGTCAGCGCAAGTACCAATTCAGCTCAGCAGCGATCGATAGAACGTACGGGTTTTTTCGACCCACGGCGTCGTCCATTCGGCGGCGGCGGGGATCGCGGACGCCAGCCCATCGACATAACCGGCCAGAGTGCGGCGCAATGTCGCTTGCGAAATTCCATCGCGAAAGCATTGCTCGAGCACCATCGTCGAGCACGGGTGCTTGTTGGTGGCGGAAATATATAGCGGTAGCGGTTTATCGAGAAAATCGTCGCGCTGCCAGAGTTGTTCTGCGATCCAGTGTTGCTGCGCGGTGATGAAATCATTTTCATTGGCGCACAGGAAAATGCCGCGGATCGCGTAGTTGTTGGTGTAGGTGATCGGATCGAAGGCGCGCAGCTCGACATTCTGTTCGACCTTGATGCTGCCGTAGCGCCAGGCGACGAATTGCGGTGTGAGATGTGCCGCAATGCGCGAGGCAAAATCCGGGTGCAGCCAATCGTCGTCGTCGATGAACAGGTACAGAGCATCAGGGTCGATCGTATCGCGGCGCAAATCTGCAAGCTGCATGATGCGCGCGCTGCGTACATGGCGCAGATTGTCCTCGGCGATTTCCTTGATCTCCGCGCGCACGGCGAAGTAGGGCAGGGTGCAGGTCGCGTCCCAGAGTTGGATCGAATCCGCGACGAATTCCTCGGGGCGTCCAATCATGCGACAGAACGCGCGGCTGTTTTCCAGCAGCATGGCTCGATCTTCGTGCGCCCAGTCCGGGCTCTGGCGCACGACGATTACGAGCGGAATCGCGCGCTTCGCGAAACGTGTGCGTAGCGATTGCAATGCGTCGCTGAGGAATCGGTTCGCCATCAGGCGGAATATTCTTCGTGTGGGTGAGCTGACGCGCGAGTATCGCGACCGCGCTCTCGTGTCGCAAGACTCGGACGGTCAGATCGCGCCGACAGTCACTACAGGACGCGCGCGTTCGTGCCACCAGATCAGAGCAATGACGCTCAACCATGCGAGAAAGAACGGCCAGCGCGGTAAGGCAGAGGTCGCGGTTTTCACGTCGTCGCCAATGATACCGGCAGCGACCATCTGTTCGGTTGCCTCGGTATTCTCCGCGATTACGAGCGCTTTGCCTTGTTCTGCATTCAGGACGAAAAATACCATTCGCCCTTGTCCCGATTCGAGCACATGCCAACCACTGCGACGTGGCCAGTAGGTGGTGCATCCCGTGTTTCTGGCGGCGTCGCTCGTGTCCGCTCCGCCTGTGCCGGAGTATTCGACGAGCAACGTGATCGTTTCCCCAGCTGTTCCTTCGGCTGCGGGCTCTTCAATCTTCGAATCCTTCGTCACACCGCAAATCACGGCGCGTTGATTGATTCGCACGATCGCGGGAATCGACGGCCTGGTTTGCCCGCGCGCACGTGCAACGCGCGCAAGCGCCTCGCTCCATAGCGAGCCGAATTGCTCAGGGTGACCAACCAGAACCAATCGGAAACTGTCGTCGAGCCACCAGACTGCGACGCGTCCGCGGCCTTCGGCGCGGGTGAGGGCGAGAGCCGACCCGTCGCTGGAAGACACGAGGGCGACCGCGTCATCGGCGGTGACCGTAATTGGCCAGCGCGACAACTCGATAGGCCGGTCATCGCTGGCCGTTGTTGCCGCGAGCGAAACCGAACGCGCGATATCGGCCGGCTTGATCGTGAATCCGAGCGCGGTCCAGTCATCTGCTGTGTCTGCGGAGAGCGGGCCACGGACCCGCAGCATAAGGCCAAGGCCATCCTGGACAGCAGCGGTCACCAGCGATTTCTCCGCCTTGCTCAGTGCCGACCACGCGCGCTCGTCGACGATTACGATATCCGCTGCGGCCAGCTCTGCAGCGCCTAAAGTAGCCATGCTCCCGGCATCCGTTCCACCGCGCAATTCGATGCCGGTACTCAACGCGATGCGCGTCGACAGTTGCACGCCGGCATCGCTGGCCCAGCGGCGCAGGTATTTCAATTCGGGATTCGCGCCACCGGCCAGCAGCAGAACTCGCATCGGCACATCGCGTCTGGCGGCAATCGGCAACGGCAGATTCTCGACGATCTGCGCGTTGCTCGCGAGCACGCGTACCTGAAACAATGCAGGCCCGGAATCCTTTGCGAGTCCGCTCAACACAAATTTCCCGTCGTCGCCGAGCGCGACACTATCGACCACAGCATCGGCAGGATCGCGCAACTCGACCTTGCCCTCAGCGACGCCGGATACACGCCCGGTCACCTTCCA
>JBDTOS010000143.1:0-6968 GCA_039933095.1 Dokdonella sp. | reverse complement strand
AGCCGAAGCAGGAATTCAAGCGCGAAGCATTCGAGCTGTTCCAGCAGATGCTCGAGAGGATAAAGCACGAGCTTGTGCAGATTCTTGCGCGCGTGCGTATCCGTTCCGAAGATGAGGTTCAGGCGCTTGAACAGCAGCAGCAACGCCAAGCCGAAGCGCAGGCGCGTTCGATGCAGTTCCAGCATGCTGACGCTTCCAGCCTGGCCGCTGCCGAAGCACCTCCTGCGCAGCAGTCGCAGGGTGGAGCCGCGCCCGCAATGTCGGCACCGCAGACGCCGATGCAACGCGATGCGCCCAAGGTCGGTCGCAACGATCCGTGCCCGTGTGGCAGCGGCAAGAAATACAAGCAGTGTCACGGCAGGCTGGCTTGATTCAGCGCTGAGCGCAGACGGACACGACGGCTGTGAACGTCGCGTTCGTGCATGTTGTCGCTGGTGTAGTCCGCGACAAGGACCAGCGTATCCTGCTAGCGCAACGCCGCCCCGGCGCGCATCTGGCCGGCATGTGGGAATTCCCTGGCGGAAAGCTCGAAACCGGCGAGTCGCGTGAAGCAGGTCTCAAGCGCGAACTCGACGAAGAAATCGGGATCGATGTGATCGCCGCGCGGCCGCTGATCCAGGTCGCGTTCCGCTATCCCGAGAAGAACGTGCTGCTCGATGTCCACGAGATCACCGAGTATCGAGGTACTCCAGGTCCCCGCGAAGGTCAGCCGTTGGCGTGGGCAACACTCGACGAACTTGATGAGTATCCGATGCCGGAGGCGGACCGCCCTGTCATCGCGGCATTGCGCTTGCCTGAAACCTATGCAATCACACCACCGCTTGTGGCTGCGCGACACAAAGCAGTAGTCGCGGGAATCGAAACCACACTTGTCATGGGTTGCCGATTGATCGCGCTTCGCTTGCCCGCTTGGCGGATCGATGCAATCACCACGCTGGTTAATCGGATCTTGCCTGCATGTCGCACGCTTTCGGCACGACTCCTGTTGCACGATGATTATGAACTGGCAGTCGCGCTCGGTGCCGATGGCGTGCATCTTTCAGCTGCGCGCTCACGCAGTCTTTCGCGACGTCCGGTGCCGACGAGCATGATTCTGGGAGTTTCCTGTCACGGTGCCGATGAGCTGGCGCACGCAGCCTCGATCGGTGCAGATTTCGCAACGTTGTCGCCGGTGCTCGCCACTCGCAGCCACCCGCAAGCGATCCCGCTCGGCTGGGCACGCTTTGCCGAACTGACCCATGACGCGATGTTGCCGGTGTTCGCGCTCGGTGGACTGGGCCGTAACGATGTTGATACGGCGAGATCGGCAGGTGGGCAGGGCATCGCCGCGATCAGCGCGTTCTTTCCACGAGAACCTATGACCTCGTCAACGCATTCCTGAAAGGAAGCCCGACGCGAAGGCCATTGCGACCAAAGATCGATAGTCTGCGCTCGACTATTCGCGTGGCAAATCCGCAGCCGGGGCATTAGCGCCAATAGAATTTTTCTCGGCTGCCAAAAACAGATACATCTCATGCAGTCGTTGGACCTGGTCTTCGAGATCGGCCAACGTGCCGCTGTTGTCGATGACATCGTCGGCGCTAGCCAACCGTTCCTCGCGCGAGACCTGTGCCGCAAGCATCGACTCGGCGAGCGATATCGTAATCCCGTCCCGCCGCATCAGCCGTTCGACTTGCAACTCGCGCGGCACGTCGACCACGAGCACGCGATCGACCCAGTCATAGTGACCGGATTCCAGCAACAACGGAATGACCAGCAGCGCGTAGGGAGAGATTGTCCCGGACGCACGGGCGACGATTTCGGCATGGATACGCGGATGCAGAATCGACTCAAGGCGACTGCGGGCAGCGTCATCGGCAAATACGTGCTCACGCATTGCGCGGCGATCCAGTTGACCATCCGCAGCAATGAAGTGGTGGCCGAATACTGCTGCGATTTCTGTCAGAGCGCTACCGTCAGGCGCAACAATCTCGCGGGCGACGATGTCGGCATCGACTATGATAATACCGCGCCGAGCGAAACCTTCGGTAGCCGCTGATTTGCCGGAGGCGATGCCGCCGGTCAGGGCAACCGAAAAAGTCGCCGCAGTGTCAGCCACCACCGAACAGATGTTGGTAGATATGCGACAGCGGATCGCCGGCAACAAACCAGATCCAGCCTGCGGCTGCGATAAATGGTCCGAACGGAATCGGCGTGCTGCGATCCTGTCCACGCACGGCGAGCATCACGCCGCCGACTATTGCGCCAATCAGCGAAGACATCAGGATCACCGGCAGCAATGCTGTGGCACCCATCCACGCGCCGAGCGCGGCGAGCAGTTTGAAATCGCCGTAACCCATGCCTTCCTTGCCGGTAAGCAGCTTGAACAACCAGAAAATCGACCACAGGCTCAGGTAACCGATTGCTGCACCGGCGATCGCCGTCGCGGGTGAAACAAATAGCGGCACCAGCGCAATCAGCAAGCCCAGCCAAAGAAGCGGATAGGTCAGTTGGTCGGGCAATAACTGCGTGCGTGCGTCGATTCCCGCTGCGGCGATCAGGATCCAGGTGAATACAAGTCCCGCAGCCAGCGGCCATCCATAGCCGAATTTCCAGGCGATCGCGATCGACATCAACGCGCTCAGAAGTTCGACAAGCGGGTACTGCCACGAGATCGCAGCCTTGCAATAGCGACAGCGCCCGCGCAGGAAAACCCAGCTCAGCAGCGGAATATTGTCGAACGCCGAGAGTTTGTGTTTGCACGAACGGCAATGCGAACCGGTGAATACCAGATCGGGTGGGGCTGTATCAGCCGTCGGCACATCGGTGCCGAGAACCTGATGCGCCTGATTGCGCCAGTCGTGTTCCAGCCGCGCTGGAAGACGCAGGATCACGACGTTGAGAAAGCTTCCCACGAGCAGACCGAGAATGCCGGTCAATGCCAGCAACGGCCCCGTTTCGGTGAGCCACGCGAAGTCACCCATGTGCTACCCCTGAAATCAGTTCTTGAACGGGCGGTCAGCTGGACACTGATCAACCAACGACTGATTAACCAACTACCGCTGCGAGTTTGAAAATCGGCAGGTACATGCCGATCACCATACCGCCGACGATGACGCCGATGAAGACCATGATGAACGGTTCCAGCAGGCTCGACAACGCATCGACTGCATTGTTGACCTCTTCTTCGTAGAACTCGGCGATCTTGAACAGCATCTTGTCGAGTGCACCGGCCTCTTCGCCGATCGCGACCATTTGCACGACCATGTTCGGGAACACGCCGGTCTGGCGCATCGCGAGCTGTAGCTGATGCCCGACCGCGACATCTTCGCGAATGCGCATGACCGCTTCGTTGTAGACCACGCTGCCGGTTGCACCGCCCACCGATTCAAGTGCTTCGACCAAGGGCACGCCGGCGCGAAAGGTCACCCCGAGCGTGCGCGCGAAGCGCGCAATGGCCGATTGCCGCAGCACCTCGCCGATCACTGGCAATTTGAGCATCGCCCGGCCGAGAAAACGGGAGAATCTTGCCGAGCGCTTGTTCAACATCACCAGACCAAAAATCGTGCCTGCGATGATGCCGAGAACCAGCCACCAATAGGCAACCATGAAACGCGACGCACTCACCAGCATTTGGGTAAATGCCGGCAACTCGGCACCGAAGTTCTTGAATACGCTCTCGAACTGCGGAATCACGAAGATCAGCAGGATTGACGACACCAGCACGGCGACAGCAATTACGGCGGCCGGATAGAACAATGCCTTTTTGATCTTGCCCTTGATCGCTTCGATATTTTCCTTGTACGTCGCGACGGTGTCGAGCACGGTATCGAGCACACCGGCCGATTCGCCGGCACGAACGAGATTGCGGAATAACTCATCGAACTGGACCGGATAATTGCCGAGCGCTTCGTTGAGCGCAGCACCACCTTCGATCTCGGTCTTGATGTTGACCAGCATGTCCTTCATGCGCGGGTTGCTCTGGCCGCCCGCCACGATTTCAAAACCTTGCACCATCGGTACGCCGGCCGCCATCATCGTTGCAAGTTGGCGACTGAACACGGCGACTTCACGCGACGATACCTTCTTGCCGGTCTTGCCGAACAACGGTTTCGGCTTGGGTTTGACGGTTTGCGGATTGATGCCCTGGCGACGCAAGTCGGCCTTGACCAGACTCGCGTTCTTGCTCGTTTGCTCGCCCTGCATGCGCACACCGCGCTTGTCGAGCCCGGTCCACAGGAACGTCTGCATCTGGCTGACTTGGGCGCGCTGCTGGCCGACCTTGCTCGTTTTACCCTTAATTGCGGCGGTGGCCATGACTTACCCCGTTTCGGCAATCGGTTGGATGGAGCTCAATGGATCAGGTCGACTCATGATCAGTCTTTGGTCACGCGGTTGACTTCGGCCAGACTGGTAACTCCGTTGCGCAGCTTCATCAGCGCCGATGCGCGCAGATCGCGAACCCCGGCCGCCTTTGCTTCCGCCGCAATTTGCAAGGCGTTGCCACCGGCGAGAATGATCTTCTGGATGTTTTCGCTAAGCGGCATTACCTGGTATATCCCCAATCGGCCCTTGTAGCCCTCGTTGCATCCGGAACATCCGACCGCATCAAAAATCTGGATTCCCGCAGCAACCTCTTCCTCGCTGAATCCCTCGGCCAGTAATGCAGCCGGTGGCAGCACCAGAGGTTTCTTGCATTCATGCAGGCGGCGTGCCAACCGTTGCGCAATAACCAGGGTCACCGAGGACGTGATGTTGTAAGGGACAATACCCATGTTCATCAGACGCGCGATCGTCTGCGGCGCGTCGTTGGTATGTAGGGTGGACAAGACCATATGGCCGGTCTGGGCAGCCTTGATGGCAATTTCGGCTGTTTCCAGATCGCGGATTTCGCCAACCATGATCACATCAGGATCCTGGCGCAGGAAAGAGCGCAACGCGGCGGCGAAGGTCATGCCACGCTTGGCGTTCTGCTGCACCTGGTTGATGCCGGGCACGCGAATTTCGACCGGATCCTCGACCGTCGAAATATTTCGACCCTCGATATTGAGGATGTTCAGCGCGGTATACAGCGACACGGTTTTGCCCGATCCAGTCGGGCCGGTCACCAGAACCATCCCGTACGGCTTCTCTATTGCGTCGAGAAACAACTTGCGCTGGTCGTCCTCGTAGCCGAGCTTGTCGATGCCCATCTTCGCAGCCGACGCATCGAGTACGCGCAGCACGATCTTTTCGCCGAACAGGGTCGGGCAGGTACTGACACGAAAGTCGATCGATTTGGACTTGGAGAGGTTCAACTTGATGCGTCCATCCTGCGGCACGCGTTTCTCGGCGATGTCCAGACCGCTCATCACCTTGAGGCGCGACGAGATGCGCGAGCTCAACTTTATCGGCGCCGAGGCAATTGCGCGCAACATGCCGTCCATGCGCAAGCGCACGCGAAATGTCGACTCATAGGGCTCGAAGTGGATGTCGGAGGCGCCGCGCTTGATCGCATCGACCAGAATCTTGTTGACGAAACGCACCACCGGCGCGTCGTCGAGACCGCTGACGTCGACGCCGCTATCGCTGCCGGCGAGGTCGTCGTCGCTGTTTCCGAGCTCGAGCTGATCGAGCCCCTCGCTGTCTTCGTCGATACCCTGCAATGCTGTACCGCTGCCGCTCAAAGCCAGATCGATCGTGCGTTCGAGCACGCTCTCGTCGACCAGTATGGGTTCTACCAGATGGTTGGACTGAAACTTGATCTCGTCGAGGCCGCGCAGCGAGGTCGGATCGGAAACGCCGACAAACAGCCGATTGCCGCGTTTGAACAACGGCAGCGCCTTGTGCTTGGTGATCAAGTCTTCCTTGACCAGCTTCAACGGCGCCTGGGCGAGGTCGAGGGCGCTGATATCCATCAACGGCATGCCGAACTCGGCCGACAGTGCATGTGCCACCAACGCACTGGAAACGACGTTGTTGCCGATCAACCAGACCGCAAGCGGAATTTTCTGCTTGGAAGCCTCATCGACGGCCTTGCGTGCATCGGCCTCGCCCAGATCGCCATCCGCGACCAGGCGCCGGACAATGCCGGATAACCCAGTCAGCGATGTCGAATTCATCTGGACGGCCATATCTGTTTGCCTGATCCTTGAAATTAACCCATGAAATCGTTGCCCAATCTACTGCAAACGCCTGCTCGATGGTGCAGGTACTCCTCGCTTATACCATCGCCGCGTCATTGTGGCGTCGGCATAGCGAAAATTGTGCGCACTGCATCACCTTCATCAGCGCGAATTCATCAGCGCGAACCGTTGAGCGCCATGAAGGTGGTGTAATTGGAGCGCTCCTTCATTCTCCAGATCTTCGCGGCGCAATCCGGTCGAGTGACTGGTCCGACAACACCCAGTCGCACAATGCAGCGACGCCGTCGTCGCAATGAAACACGTGCAGTCGCGAAGGATCGCCACCGAGATCGCTGCCACGTGCGACCGTTATCCCGTGTGTCGAACACACAGTGAGGCAGCCACATTCGATGATGGAAAAGTCGCGCTTGCCACGACTGCTGAGCATCCTCCGCAGCTCGCGGCGCAAATCCGTTCGCAATTGGCGCCGCATGCACTTTCCGCAGATCATGACAAGATCGGACCAGCGCGCCGCCGCTGCATCGACACCGTCGCCAATGCCGGGTTCCGGCGAGCTCATGGGCTGCATAAAGCGCGAATGGCGTGTGTGTTCGGTGAATTCAGTCGGATAGTCAGGCCAATCTCGGGACGACTCCTATGCAACATCCCCGTGCCATTGAACCTCATCAACTACTCGCCGCCGGTCGAAAACGATTCGCTGTCACCGGGTTCAAGGCCGGCCCAATTGACCTGCGGCAGGCCGAGATAGCGATCCATGACCATCGGCAGCAATCCGGAAGGCAACGCGGTTTCGCAATTCCACAGCATCACCAGGCCAAACCGGTATTTCGGAAGAAACGCCAGCATGCCGCGATAGCCGCGCAC
>JBDTOS010000142.1:0-6980 GCA_039933095.1 Dokdonella sp. | reverse complement strand
GGCCCATCTGTTTCTGCACGAGGCCGGCGACGGACTTGGTGGGATCGATCGAGTTCGGATCGGGTTGGCTGTCGCTGGCATCGACTGCGTTATTGCCTGAAAGGTCGGTTGGCGCTGTGGCGGCAGGAGTGTTCGATGACGCGTCGTTGATCGCGGGCAGCGTCAGGTCCAGTTTTTGCGGTGATTCTTGTGCGCAAACCGAAGTTATGGCAAAGCACAACAGTAGCCAGGCGATGGCGTATTTCATGTTCGGTACCTCGGTCAGAACGATGCAGATGCCGGCGAATTCCGATTCACGTTGCGTAATTTCATGGCGCTTCGTGCGATTCGCGTTCTGCGCAAGCTTATGCCTAATGGACCGGCGCAGGCGTAAGTGCGTGTCAGTCGTTCGTGGGTGATTCAGCCGGCAGACAGACGAACGTCACCTCACGCTAACACGGCGGTGTGTGTGATTTGGCACGAAGGCAGCTATGGACAGCCTTCGGACGAATGGCAGCCGACGCTGGCGTTTGACGGAATGACCCTTGAGCTGCGCATGCTGTAGCACGTCGGTCGCGATCTTGCCCACTCGAATGACTCGCCGAAATGGCCGGCCGATTCGGAGTTTCGCGCGACACGTGACGCAACGGCCGATGCGTGCAAATAGATGCTCGCGCGAGAATTCTCGGATATGAAAAAGGCCGGCATGCGCCGGCCTTTTCTTTTCGGGCTGCGAGCTTCCGACGGTCAGTTGTTGAATCCGTCGCTGAAGATCAGATCGTTGGCGCCAGTCGTGCACATGCTGGCCGTCCCGACATTATTGATCGTGACGCTGTCGACGAACCAGCCGGTGGCGCCAGCCGATAAATCGTCGCCTTCGTGCCAACGCAACTGGAATTGCTGGCCGGCATAGGCAGCCAGATTCACGCTGACCTGCGTCATCGCACCAATCGTTCCTGAGCACCACGCGCGTTTGCCGCCGATCGGGTTGGAGAATCCGGTATTGGCCGTCCCGGTAAAGCCTCCTGCGGTGAACGCCGCATCCGGCATCACAGTCCACGTCATACCACCATCGACGGTAATCTCAAGCGTGCCGGCGTCGTAGCATTGTGCGAGCGTTCCTTCGAACGCATAAGTGTGGAAGAACGAGAGGGTCGATGTGGCCTGCCCAACGAGGGGTGGTGTAACCAGCACGCGATCGGACACCGTCGTCTGCTCAGCCGAATTCCACGAATGGGTCGGCGTGTTGCTCTGCGCGGTCGACAAAGTCCAGTCGACGGCGCCGGACAGGGCCGAGTGCGTCCACCCTGGTGTATCGAAACCACCGGCACCTTCGAAAGTTTCGACCAGATTGCCCGAGGTGATCGGACCGGTCGGTACCGCCAGCTTCTGGACCGTGTTGGTGTCAGCTGCGCCATTGGACGTATCGAGTGAGCGCACCACGTAATAATAGCTGGCACCGCTGTTCAGCATGTCGAAGTCGCTGTAACCGGTACCCGCCACACTAGACGCGATCAGGTTGGCCGGCGCTGGCGTGAAACCGCTCGTCGTGCTGCGATAGACGTTGTAGTTGACCGGACCTGCACATTGCGCCGTCGCGGCAGACCACGCCAAGTTGTTGGTGCATGTGGCAGTCGCCGCATTGCTGGCCGATCCCAGCCCGGCGAATGTTGCGGCAAGTGTGCACTGACCCGTGGCGGTCGCCTCGACGCAACTACTCTGGACCGATTCGCAGTTGCCCGTGTTCTCGGCGCCGCTGACCTTGTAGGCGTAGGTTGAACCGCCGGAAACGGCGTTGTCGGTGTATGGACTGCCGGCCAAGCCGCTGGCAATCTGGCTGAAAGCACCCGGTGCCGCGCACGTCCCATTGGCACGATAGACCCGGAACGAAGTCGATGGGGGAGCGCCATTCGCCCATGAGACCTGTATCTCGTTGGGGGCAGTCGCGGTCGCTGTGCCGACTGTTGGAGCTGCCGGCGCGACACACGCGGCATCGAGAATCTTCGCGGTCCAGATCTCTTCCTTGGCGGCGTTGCGGCGATCAGTCCACGATGGGAAGAACGTGCCGGCGATCCCGGACATCGAATTGTAATCGCCGTATTGATTGCCGCTGTCGGCACCGGCTATGGTCTCGTCGGTCTGCGCAGACGTCACCTGCATGGCTGGCGCCCACGTCACGCCATCATCGAACGACGACTGGTAGTAAAGATGGGTTTTCTTGCGTCCGGCGTCGGCGACGGTGTCGTAGTAGATCACGCCGAGTGCGCCGGTCGTTTCATCGACAACCAGCCACTGATTGAACTGATCGTTCAACGATGCCTGATTGTTGAGCATGGCCTTGACCGACCAGGTCGCACCACCGTCGGTGGAGCGCGAGAACCAGATTCGCGTCTTGCAGACCGAGGCGACATTTGAGCCGGGTTCATTGGCTGCGGCCGTGCAACCGGCTTCGCCGGACAAATCAAGCCAAGTCGCATACACCATGTTCTTCGAAGCCGTGCGATAGGCTCCGCTCGAGACGTAAATAAAAGCCCGTCGCGACGCGAATGAAGGCACGCCGATATCGAATCCATCGAATGTGGTCGCAATTTGTACCGGCGTCGCCCATGACGCGCCGCAAGTGGTGCTCTTGGTGACAAAGACGCGGCGATTGGTTGTCGTCGGCCAGAAACCGAACGCATCGCCCATCGAATTGGATTTCACGTCGCCGCCGATGGCCGTACCGGTCGACTCGGCTCCACTGACCTGGATCGACGCCGCCCAGGTATTGGTGATCGGACTCCGCGTCGTGATGAACGCCGGCGCGCCGTTGTGGTAGGTGATGTACTGGTAGTCTTTGCACGCCGATGTTGCGCTGTGGTCCACCCAGTGCATCTGCTTGTCGACGTTGGTTTGCGCACCCGATGGGTTCGCCTCGGATGTCCAGGTAACGCCGGAATCTATTGATTTGTAGGTGCGCAACCGCAACGAGCCGCCCGCGATGCCGAGCGTGCTCGACCACGCAGTGCCATCGGACGACCAGTCCACGGTCGGATCGGAATGCGATGTATCGCCCGAAACCAGGGCGAGCGACGTTTGCCCCCAGGTCGTGCCGCCGTCGGTCGAGTAGAACTGTCTTTGATTGCCACCGCTGGCGATGTTGTTGGATGCTCCGATGATCTTCTGGGTATCCCAATAGTTGACACGGATATCCGATTCGCTGCGCGAACTCGTGGAGGTTCCGGAAATCCGCTGTTCGCCGCTGACGGTTGCGTCGAAATCCGGGAACTCATCGGCATCTGGCGTTCCGGGTCTGAGATCCTGATGCGTCAGCATCCATTCGTGGACTTCGCGCAATACCAAGGGGTAACCGCCGGTCGGGTCGGTCGCCGTGTAGGGGCCCTTCGGATGATCCTTGCGCCAGTAGACCTTGAGCCAAGGCGGCAACTCGGGGCGCGTCGTGGTCAACTCGTCGTCGCGCAGGATGGAGAAATCCTGATTGGCGCGAATCAGTTGTTCCAACGCAGTACCGGGCTGGACGTGGTCGGTAACCAGTTGTTGCGAAACGCTTGGCCATTGCACGGCGGCGATAGCGCTGGTCGCCAGCGCCGTCAGGCCAAGCACGGCGATGGTGCGGAATGCGGAAATCTTCATGGTGTTCCCCAGTTCTCAATGATAGACAAGGATTAGTTCGTCCGACGGACCCCTATCCGACGTGCGGCCGATAGTAGCTGGACATGCCCCCCCTTGCCAGTGACTTGAGTCGTTTCGCTCATGCGTCCATGCCAGCCAGCAGCGCCGATCAAGCCCGATGCACCAAGCGCTAGATAGGCAACGTCAGCCTGCCGTGACGGTGCAGATGCTCCATTTCGTCGTCGCGTGCGAACGAGATTCATGGAAAAAGCGGCGCAGCTCCGCGATCCGCTAAAATGCACTCCTTTGCCGGAGCCGCCATGACCGATATCGCTTCCGCCGGCGCGCGTTTTCGCGCAGCTGTTGTTGAAGAAAAACCGTTGCAAGTAGTCGGCGCGATCACCGCATTCGCGGCGCGTATGGCCAACCGAACCGGATTCCGTGCGCTCTACCTTTCCGGCGGTGGTGTCGCAGCCAACTCGCTCGGCATGCCCGATCTCGGTATCAGCACGATGGAAGACGTATTGATCGATATCCGTCGCATCACCGACACGTGCGATCTGCCGCTGCTGGTAGATGCCGATACCGGCTGGGGCGGGGCATTCAACATCGCGCGCACCGTGCGTTCGCTGGCGAAAGCAGGTGCAGCGGCGCTGCATATCGAGGATCAGGTCGCCAGCAAGCGCTGCGGACATCGACCCGGCAAGGCAATCGTCAGCAAGGATGAAATGGTCGACCGGATCAAGGCTGCCGTCGATGCGCGCAGCGATGCATCGTTTGTCATCATGGCGCGCACCGATGCGATTGCTGTCGAAGGCATCGAACCGGCGATCGAGCGTGCAGTTGCCTGCGTCGAAGCCGGCGCCGACATGATTTTTCCCGAGGCGATCTACACGCTCGACCAGTACGCGCAGTTCAAGCATGCAGTGAAGGTGCCGATTCTGGCCAACATCACCGAGTTCGGGCAGACGCCATTGTTCACGACGACCGAACTTGGCAGCGCCGGTGTCGATATCGTGCTGTATTGCTGCGGTGCCTATCGTGCGATGAACAAGGCGGCGCTGAATTTCTACGAAGTCGTGCGTCGCGACGGTACCCAGAAAGCCGCCGTGCCGACCATGCAGACGCGCGACGAGCTATACGATTTTCTCGACTACCACGCGTACGAGGACAAGCTCGATAAGCTGTTCTCGAATAAAGATGTCTGAAGAGACCAGCCCTTCGCCGATCCTGCCGCCGCGTCGCCAATGGGATGGCGTGGCTGCGGTGATCGCTGCACTGGTCGGCCTGCTTGCACTGGTTGTTTCCGCCTATACCGCAGATGTGCAGCGCCAACAAGTACGCGCGCAGGTCTGGACGCGATTATTCTTTGGGAACTCGGATGTGGATCGCACGTTGATGGTGATGAACAAGGGTGTGGGACCGGCGAGCATCCAGAGCGTACGCGTTTATGTGGACGGGAAGGTACAGGCGGACTGGAAGCATATCTATGCAGCGCTTGGTCTGCCTATGCCCGAGCAACGCGTTGACTCCACGCTCAACGGTATTGTTGTCGCACCTAACGAACGCATCAACTTCGTGCAGTTCGAGCGGCCGGACGATTGGGCGGCATTTAAGGCGAAAGCAGGGCGGGTGAAGTTGCGTGTCTGTTACTGCTCGGTGCTTGACGAGTGCTTGGTATTCGATGAGCGGGCGGTCCATTTCGGCCACGGCGCAATCAGTTCGCAAGTGACACCAATCACGCGATGCGATCGTATCGAGACCGAAGAATTCAGCGAATGAACGATACGGACCAGAATAGTTTCGGCGCGAGATTGGCCGCCAATACACGGAGAGCCAGATGAACGAAGCAACATCCATCCTTCCCAAACCCAAGAAGTCCGTCGCATTGTCCGGCGTTGCCGCTGGTAACACGGCGCTGTGCACGGTCGGGCGTACCGGCAATGACTTGCACTATCGCGGTTACGACATTCTCGACTTCGCGACGACAGCGGAGTTCGAGGAGATTGCCTATTTGCTCGTACACGGCAAACTGCCGACGCTCGCGGAACTTGCTGCCTACAAGACCAAGTTGAAGTCGCTGCGCGAGATTCCGGCTTCGGTCAAGGCAGTACTCGAGCAAATACCCGCTACGGCACACCCGATGGATGCGATGCGTACGGCCGTATCGGCGCTAGGCTGCGCGCTGCCGGAGCAGGACGACCACAATGCGCCCGGCGCGCGTGATATTGCTGATCGCCTGATGGCGTCGCTCGGTTCGATGCTGCTGTATTGGTATCACTTTGCGACCAATGGTCGGCGCATCGAGGTCGAGACCGACGACGATTCGATCGGCGGTCATTTCCTGCACCTGCTTCACGGCAAAAAACCGAGCGAGCAGTGGGTTCGGGCGATGCATACCTCGCTGATCTTGTATGCCGAACATGAATTCAACGCGTCGACGTTTGCGGCGCGAGTCATCGCGGGCACCGGAAGCGACATGTACTCCTGTATCACCGGCGCGATCGGCGCATTGCGCGGCCCCAAACACGGGGGTGCCAATGAGGCGGCTTTTGAAGTCCAGAAACGCTACGACTCGGCAGACGATGCAGAAGCCGATATTCGTGAGCGCGTCGCGCGCAAGGAAGTCGTCATCGGGTTTGGTCATCCGGTCTACACAACCGGCGATCCGCGCAACAAGGTCATCAAGGAAGTGGCGCGTGAACTGTCGGCAGAGCATGGCAACATGAAAATGTTCGAAATCGCCGAACGCCTCGAATCGACGATGTGGGAGATCAAGAAGATGTTCCCGAATCTCGACTGGTTCAGCGCAGTCAGCTATCACATGATGGGCGTGCCGACCGCGATGTTCACGCCGCTGTTCGTGATCTCGCGAACGTCCGGTTGGAGCGCGCATGTGATCGAGCAGCGCATCGACGGCAAGATCATCCGACCGAGCGCGAATTACGTGGGGCCGGAAGATTTGAAATTCGTGCCGATCGAGCAGCGCGGTTGATTTTGCTTTCGACAATAATCGCGATGACCACTTCCCACACGTGATCAGCGCAGCGCTATCGCTATTGGTGATGGCGTCAACAGCGACGATTGCCGAGGCGCTGCCGATACCTGGTTCCGGCTACGACAACTGGGGCGTGAATCTGAGCGTTGTCGTGGTGACGCTGGTTGTTCTTTCGGCATGCGTGTTGTTGCACTATGAATGCCTCAGCGTAATGTCGCGTCGGTTCGCGCGCCCGGGTAAACATCGGCGCAGACGTGTGTTGTTCGGCATTTTCAGTGTGATCTTGCTGCACGTTACCGAAATCTGGATTTTCGGGATTGCCTACTTCCTGCTGCTGCTGTTCCCGGGCTTCGGCGAAATTCACGGCGTCGCGATTCCGTCGCTTCTGGAT
>JBDTOS010000141.1:0-7050 GCA_039933095.1 Dokdonella sp. | reverse complement strand
TTCTTTCACCTTGGTTGGTCGGGCAAATTCGCGGCATTGCCGCTCCGCAATCGTCCGGCCCGACCGGTCCGCCGCCGGTACAAAACAGTGAATCAGGACAACCTCTTTCATTCTCCCGCGCGGTCATGAGGGCGTCGCCGGCCGTCGTCAACATTTATGCGAACAAGCTCACGCCGTATCGTCAGCTGCAGCCACGCGTTATCGTGGACCCGCTGACCCAGCGCCTGCTCGGCACCCTCTCGCTCGGGCCGCTGATGAATCGGCGCGACCAAAGTCTCGGCTCCGGGGTGATCTTCAGCAGCGATGGCTATGTGCTGACCAACAATCATGTCATCAGCGGCGCTGACGATATCCAGATCCTGCTCGACGACAGTCGCGTCGCCAAAGCACACATTGTCGGCACCGATAGCGAAACCGACCTCGCCGTGCTCAAGATCGATGTCGATAACCTGCCCACGATTGCGGTTGCCGAACGCGGCAAACTCAATGTCGGCGACGTCGTGCTCGCCATCGGCAATCCGGTTGGCATCGGCAAGACTGTCACCATGGGCATCATCAGCGCTACCGATCGCCAGTTGCGGCTTTCGGCTTACGAGGATTTCATCCAGACTGACGCGTCGATCAACGCTGGTAATTCCGGCGGGGCGCTGGTCAATTCACTTGGAGAACTGGTCGGCATCAACACCGCTGTATATCCGCGCACGACCACTCAGGACGGCCGCGGCACGGTAACGCCGGGCGCAGAAGGCATCGGATTCGCAATCCCCGTAGCAACCGTCAAGGCCGTCCTCCGGCAAATCATCGAACACGGCAGCGTCGTGCGCGGCTGGTTTGGTGCCGAGTACACCGATATCCCGGTCGCGTCGACGACAGCACCGACTCGGCGCGGCGTCAGCATCGTCGATCTGTATCCAAACGGACCGGCCATCGCTGCAGGTTTGAAACCCGGAGATCTGCTGCTCAAACTCGACGGTCGCGATATCGTCGACCTGCTCGATCTGCGCAACCGCGAAGCCGCGCTGGCTCCGGGTACCATGGCGAAGCTTGAAGGTCTGCGCGACGGCCAGTCATTCGCGGTCGAGATGACCATCGCACAGCGACCGACGCAGAGCGTCACCGGGACATAGAGGTCCGGGACTGGAACTCGCCCGAGTCCCCCCGATCCTGAAAAATCACTGACCCCGAAAAATCATTTACCCGCGCGGTACCGCTCATGCAGTGTCGCGACGCGCTGCACGTAGACTTTTGTTTCGTCGTACGGCGGTACGCCGCCGTACTTGCGCACCGCACCCGGGCCGGCGTTGTATGCGGCGGTCGCCATGCGTTCGTCGCCGTTGAAGGTTTTCAGCAACTGCGAAAGATATTCCGCGCCACCGCGGATATTCGAGTTGGGATCGAACACATCATCGATGCCCAAGTCGCTGGCGGTGCCGGGCATCAGCTGCATCAAGCCCTGCGCACCCTTGGCCGAAAGCGCAAGCGGATTGAAGGCCGATTCGGCATGGATCACCGCGCGCAACAACGCTGCGTCGATCCCGAAATCGCTCGCCGCACGCGCAATCTCGTCCTTGTACTGATCGAGTCGTAGCGTCGTATGCAGCCAGTCGATCGGCGAGTGCACATCGCAGGCGACGCAAGTCTTCATGTAATACGTGAACAGAACTTCGAATTTCGTGCGCGGCTTCACATTGGTGTATTCGACGCTGCCATCGGCGCGGTGGACGCGATACACGCTGCCGCTGGTTACCCGCATGGCGGGCTTGGCAATCGCGACCTTGGTCCCTTCGGTGCTTGCGCTCGACGTTGACTCTTTGCTGACTGCGCCGGGCGCGAGCGGCGCGGTACTGACAACCCCGAACGAGGTCGCGCGAAAGTCAATGCGTTCGTCGTCGCGCTGGTCAATGCGTTCGTCATTGCGTTCGCCATAGATGACCTTGCTGCTCGCTGCGAGACTTCCCGGGGCGGGTGGCTTGCTCTTGAATTCGTTGCTCGCGATGACGCGCTTGCAATGACCGTCCGGATACGGAGCGTCCACGATTGCAACCTCACCGTGCGCACCGTCGCATCGATACAGATCGCCGCCGGCATGGGCCGTCACCACCAGGCCGATGCAGCCGGCAAAAATCAACGCGAGTTGGTAGGAATGTCTTGCCATTGCGACTATAGACTACTCAATCACGCCCAAGTTTCCGTAATCTGTCGCGATCCTGCGAATCGGATGCGCGACCCCGATCACGAATCTGCGTGGCATGGCGTGAGCGTGGCGGCGCGCGTAAACTGCCGACCCGCTTCAAACCAGCGATCCATCAGCGCGAAATGACCGGCAAGCTCTATATCAAGACCCACGGTTGCCAGATGAACGAGTACGACTCGGCCAAGATGGCCGACGTGCTCAAGGCAAGTCATGGGCTCGAGATCACGGATGATGAGACCGCTGCCGACGTCATCCTGGTCAATACCTGCTCGATTCGCGAGAAAGCGCAGGACAAGGTTTTCAGCCAGATTGGCCGCTGGAACAAGCTGAAGAAGGCCAAGCCCGCGCTGGTGATCGGTGTCGGCGGCTGCGTCGCCAGCCAGGAAGGTGAGGCAATCATCAAGCGCGCGCCCTATGTCGATCTCGTATTTGGGCCGCAAACCCTGCATCGGTTGCCCGAGATGATTGCCGCGAAGCGTGCAACGGGTCGCCCACAGGTCGATATCAGTTTTCCGGAAATCGAGAAGTTCGATCGTCTCCCGGCCCCGCGCGCGGAAGGACCGACGGCATTCGTGTCGATAATGGAAGGCTGCTCGAAATACTGCTCGTTCTGCGTCGTCCCGTACACGCGCGGTGAGGAAATCAGTCGCCCGTTTGATGATGTGGTTGCCGAGGTCGCGCTGCTCGCCGAACAAGGCGTGCGCGAGGTCAACCTGCTCGGGCAAAACGTCAACGCCTATCGCGGGCCGCTGCACGAAAGCGATCAGGGCGGTGCCGAGTTTGCCGATCTCGGTTTTCTGATCCATGCGATTGCGCAGATCGAGGGTATCGGCCGCATTCGTTTCACGACTTCACATCCGCTCGAATTCAGCAATTCGCTGATCGACGCTTACGCAAACGTCCCCCAGCTCGCGAATTACCTGCATCTGCCGGTGCAATCCGGTTCCGATCGGATCCTCGCGGCGATGAAGCGCGGCTACACAGCGCTGGAATTCAAGCAGAAGATTCGCCGCCTGCGCGTAGTGCGCCCGGGAATTTCGATTTCATCGGATTTCATCGTCGGTTTTCCCGGCGAGAGCAACGCGGATTTCGAGCAGACGATGAAGCTCATTGAATCGGTTGGATTCGATCAGAGCTTCTCATTCATCTACTCAAAGCGTCCCGGAACACCGGCGGCGACGCTGGCCGATGACACGCCGGGCGTCGAGAAACAAGAGCGTCTGGCGCGCCTGCAGGCAGCGATCAACAGCAATGCGCGACGTATCGCCGATGGCATGGTCGGATCGGTACATAACGTGCTGGTCGAGGGCTCCAGTCGCAAGAATCCGAACGAGCTGACTGGGCGCACCGAAAATATGCGCTATGTGAATTTCCCTGGCGATCCGCGCATGATCGGCCAGTTTGTCGATGTCATGATCACCGGCGCACTCAGTAACTCGCTGCGCGGTCGGATCGCCGCTGAAGCGCTCGCGCTTTCGGCTTAGTTGCCGTAGAGGCGGCACATATTTGGATTTGCGGTTTCGACCATTCCAAAACACTCGTTGCAAAAAAAGAGGCCCCCAACCGGGGGCCTCGTCGTTTCTTGTTAGCTTCGCACTACGGTTGGAAGTCGAGTTGCTCGACCACATTGGCCGTCGCATCCGCAACGGGTATCGGCAGCGCTTTGTAGTGATCGGTCAACCAGCGTCCGAGCTGGCTAGCGTAGAACGGACTCCCGATCACGCCACTCGGACCACCGGGAATGATTTGCGCGGCGCTGATCGTCGGCAACATCTCGCCAACGAACCGGCGTGCCGGGCCGGAGCCGAACGTGAAGCCGTTGAGCGTGTTTGCACGCGTGTTGTGGCTCGCTGCATCAACCGATTCATAGCCGCCCTGCTTGGCGACACCGGGCAAATCGGCCGAGACGCTTTGGAATGGATACGGGTTCGGTCCCGGAATCGAGAACGGCCCGCCGAGCGGATGCTTGAACGTGATGCGGTGCAGCTTGCCCCAGCGGTAGTCCGACTGATCGTGCGAGCCACCGAATGCCGATGCAAAGCCGTCGCTGGCAAGCAGGTCGAGACTATCCGAAAGCGCCTTGAGCAAAACGAAATCGCGCGCCGAAGAGGCGTCCGGCGCCCCGGCGACCGCAAAGAAGTTGAGCCCGGAAGCACCCACACCGTGCAACACCGGGAAACTGTCGAGGTGGAACTTCAATGCATTGAATCCGTCGCTGCTGCCTGGCAAATAGTTGCCGAGACCGACCCTGCCTAGAGCTGCGTCGATCGTGCTGTGAATTGCCTGGCCGCGCCACGTCGCCCAGATCGTTGCCGCTACGCTCGCATCGATTTCCGCCTGACTCGGTGCCGGCAGGTTGTTCGGATCATCGCCTTCGTCGTAACCCGCTGTGATGCCAGTCGGGCTCGAATAGTCCCAGTTACGCAGCCGTCCGATCGCCTCGCTGACACCCGAATTGGCTGCAAGCGCCGCAGATTGCGACCACGCGCCGCTGGCACTCGCTTCATCGAACGCCGCGAGCAGGTGCGGCAGGAGGAGTTCGGCGTCGAGCAGCTGGTTATTGGCCTGCAAATGCATCATGTCGGCACTGGTGATCGAATTGCCGGTGCCGATCAGGCGCTGGATTTCGCGATCGATACGGCCCATGCGCAATGACGAACTGCCACCCGAGTCGAGATAGTAGATTCCACCGCCGGGACGCTGGAGCGAGAACACGTTGTTGCCGAGCGAGAAACCGATCGGATCATTGTTCGCGTTGGCGAAATAGCCCTGTTCGGGATTTATGACATACGGCATCTCGCTGGCTGGCAGGATTTCGTACGGCGTGGCCTGGTTCGGCTGCGGATGCATGACCGGCAACCAGTCATGCTTCAGCGCACCGGATCCATCGCGGATGAAGAACGGCGGAACGCCGCCACCTGGTCCGTTCCCGGTCTGCAAGTCGGTGCGAATCGGTTCCTCGGCACTGGTGAAATAGGCGATGTTGCCGTCGATATCGGCGTAGGCGAAGTTCTGCGAACCGAAATCGAAATACGTCAGCGCATCCTCGAATTCGGCCAGATTGCTGGCGCGATTGATGCGCCGGAACGATTCGAGTTCCTTGGTTGCACCAAAACCGGTGTATGCAACAGACAAACCGGTGCTGCCAAGCAGTTGCACGATCGGTCCGTTATTGCGTCGCGGCACGACCAACGAAATGGCGCCATTGGTGTAGCCGATCGAATTATCGCGCTTGATATTGTCGGGTGTGCCATCAAGTTGGTTGACGTAGTAATTCTGGAATATCCACTGCACGGGCTCTTCTTGGCCGTCATGCACAATCGCGTACGGCAGACCGTTAGTGTTCAGACGCAACTGCTCCTGGAACACATCGGTGACATCGAGCGAGTTGGTTGTCGTGCCCCAGCACACGCGCTGGTTGCAGCCCTGGATCACGCCGGGCGCGCCAGGCACAGTGACACCGGTGACATCCATCGGCGTTGGGCTGCGGCTGTCGGTCGAGTACAAGTGCTGCTCCATGAATACCGGTGCAAGCGACAAGCCCAGGTGCGGATCATTCGACAGGATCGGTTTGCCTGATGCGGTGTGCGACCCGCCGATCACCCACTCGTTGCTGCCAATCGGCGTGTCTCGGCCATCGACGGCCTTGGCCAGCAGCGGATTGTTGCGGACTGCGTCGCGATAGCTGCGCGCGAGATCGAGCGTTGTTTGGGAAATTGGCGCGATATTGGTTGCCGAACCGTTGCTCGAAGGCGCATTGGCCGACTGTGCTGACGCCGAATGGGTGGCGGTCGGCATGAACCCCGGCACGGTGACGCGGCTGTCGGCCGGTGCAGCACGATGGGTATCGACGAAATAGAGTGCCTGCGCATTGATTCCAGCCGCCGCAGCCGCTTGCTGGTATGCACCGAACGCAATCGTCGCATCCGTATCGAGATCGAACGACAACTGAAACGCGAGCCCCTTGCCTACCGCAATGGAATCGACCGGTTCCCATGCTTTGGCATGGGTCACGTCCAGCGCTCCGTATTCGGGCGGCAACGGATTGGTAGCGAGCCAGAAGTTGACGCCGTTGGCATAGGCCTGCAACCAGCTGCGCGTATCGGCCGAGAGCGCGTTGAAGCTGCGCACGGCGGCACGGCGCAAACCGAGCGTGCGCACCTGGATATCGTTGGCGAGTGCAGCCGGACCGACCAGCTCTGCGAGGGTTCCGCTCACGCCGCGGCGGGTGTAATCCATCTCGAAGAAGCGATCGCGTGCGTGCGAGTAGCCTTGCAGGAACGCGACATCGTTGTCGGTCGTTGCCTGGATCGTCGCCACATGCTCGGCGTCGTACGATATCGAGCCCGGCGCGCTCAATCCCGGCGCGGTAATGACCTGGGCCAGAACCGGCGTCGCGCTGCAGGCGATCAACAACAGGGTGGCAATTGTGGTGCGGCGAGCAATGGCGCGCCGATGGTTAGTGAACGACATGGCTTCCCCTCTCATGGTTTTGATCAAACGTGCTCGGGTTGGAATGGCAATCCAGACCACTGGACTGTACGCCACAGTATGCACCGCCGTCCCGCTTTTTCCTTTGTGCAGTGCAGCTTGCATCGTCGGCTCCAGAGCGGATTTCGGATGCCGTACCATGTGGCATCGTGCCACGTGATCGGAAAAGCATGGAGTCAGCTCGCACAAGTCAAAACTCGAAAATCACTTTCTGCCGAAAACTCGAGTTTGATGTCTATCCGCCATCGATGCGAAAAGCACTCCAATGACTGAAATCGCGCACATGCCGCGCAAGCGATTCGGCCAGCATTTCCTGCGCGATTCGGAAATCGTTCGACAGATAGTGCTCGCGATTTCACCGCAGC
>JBDTOS010000140.1:0-7074 GCA_039933095.1 Dokdonella sp. | reverse complement strand
GCGCGCGATCTGCCGCCCGGTTTGCAGATTCCTGCCGACGCTCAGCCAGGTCCGAATTTCGATGTCGATCGAGCGACCGAGGCTTATCTCAATTTGCTTTCGCCGGAACAACGCAAACTGTCCGATGCGTATTTTGAAGGTGGCTACTGGTTGCAGTTGTGGGGACTGCTATATGGGCTCGGCGTCGCTTTCGTGTTGCTTGCCAGCGGGCTGTCGCGACGCATGCGCGAGTGGGCGCAAAAAATCAGCCGGCGAGCGTGGATCTACACGGCGTTCTACGTGATCTTCTGGTTGATCGCGATGAGCATCCTGTCGTTTCCTATGTTGGTCTACACCGATTTTTTCCGCGAGCATCAATACGGGCTCGCGACGCAGGGTTTCGGCGGTTGGTTTGGCGATCAGCTCAAGGATCTGCTGGTCGACCTGATCATCGCGCCGATCGCGATCACCTTGCTGTATACGGCGGTACGTCGTACCGGCGCACGCTGGTGGGTGTACGCAACCGGTGGTGCCTTCGTTTTCATCCTGCTGCTCGGCATGATCGCACCGGTCTTCATCAGCCCTCTGTTCAACGACTACAAACCGCTGCGTGCCGGCGAAGTACGCGAGTCGATTCTGTCGTTGGCACGGGCGAACCTGATTCCGACCGACAATGTCGTCGAGTTCGATGCTTCGCGGCAGACCACGCGGGTCAGCGCGAATGTATCCGGCGCACTCGGCACGACACGAGTCTCGCTCAACGACAATCTGCTCAACAAGACCTCTACGCCGGAGATCAAGGCCGTCATGGGTCACGAGATGGGTCACTACGTACTCAATCACGGTTTTCGCGGCACAGTGTATTTCACTCTCGTGATCGGATTCGGATTCTGGCTGGTGAACCGGTTGTTCGACGGGGCGCTCGCGCGCTGGGGTCGTCGTTTCGGCCTCGAAGGACGCACCGATCCGGCCGCGCTGCCGCTCGCCATCGCGATCCTGTCGCTGTTCTTCTTTTTCGCCACGCCGCTGACCAACTCGATCACGCGCCAGGCGGAAGCCGAGGCCGATGCATTCGGCCTCAATGCGGCGCGTGAACCACACGGATTCGCAATGGCAGCGATGCGCCTGAGCACCTATCGCAAACTGCATCCGGGTCCGCTTGAAGAGATCGTCTTCTACGATCATCCCAGCGGCTACGACCGCGTGCATCGCTCGATGATCTGGTTGAAGGAAAATCAGATCGCTGCGGGCGCGGTCACCACCCAACCAACAACGCCTCCGACCAGCCAATAATCGCTTCGGCAGCGCACGCGCAGGGCAGTCGCCGGCGATTTTTTGGCGGGCGATCGAGGTTGGCGATTTCCGGAAACTCTCCCGCGACGACAGCGATCGAACGGTTGCGGCTCATTGCGGCGATCGCTTCGGGCTTGCACGGCGAAGAGCCGCTCGATGCGATCCTTCAGCGCGCGGCCGATGCGATCCATGAGCAGTTGGGCTTTCCCAACGTCGATATTCCGCTGATCGATGTTGACGATCCGGCGACTCTGGTCATTCGCATTCGTGGCGGGCGCTATAAAGAACGCATTCGTCACGAAGATCGTGTTGCCGTAGCGCAAGGCATCATGGGTGCAGCGGTTCGGGAACGGCGCACGATCCGGGTGAACGACTTGCAGGTAGATCCGCGTTACGTCTGTCCGCCGGGAGTCACTCCGGCGCTGGCCGAACTCGCGGTGCCAATCCAGCAAGGCGGTCATGTGCTCGGTGTACTCAATGTCGAAGGCAATGCGCCATTCGACGATCTCGATCAGATGAGCCTGGAGATCGTCGCCGATTTTCTCGGCGTCGCGATCCACAATGCGCAGTTGTTGCCGCAGGCGCGCACGGCGGCGATTCTGACCGAACGCCAGCGATTGGCTCGCGAACTGCACGACAACGTCACTCAGATACTGTCGGCGATCGGTCTGCTGACGCAGACGCTCACCGCCGTGTGGCAGCGCGATCCCGGCGCGGGCGAACAGCGCGTACTCCGATTGCAGCAACTCGCACATACCGGATTTGCCGAAATGCGCATGCTGTTGCGCGAACTCGCGCCACCTGCGACGCAGGACGATGCCGCCGCGGTGTCTACGCGCATTTCTGGTTTGGCCAATCGCGATTCATCGGCTCAGCGCTCGCTGCCGAACACACTGCGCAATCTGATCGCGAACATGAGCCCCGAGGAGTTGCATATCAAGACCGACTTTTCGGCCTTTGCGCGGCAATCCGCAGAGAACGAGGAAACTCTGTATCGGGTATGCCAGGAGGCACTGTCGAATGCCATTCGCCATTCGCGCTCGACCTGGCTGGGAATCAGCCTGACCATGACCGTGACGCATTGCGTGCTGCAAGTTGCCGACACCGGTTGCGGAATCGGCAATGAATTCCGGCCCGGGATTGGGCTATCCAGCATGCGCGGCCGGGTCGAGGAGATCGGCGGCCACTTCCGCGTCAGCGCCAACACGCCGCAGGGCACCTTGATCGAAGCACGCCTGCCGCGCAGCGATCGTGCCGAGCCGATCGCCCCTGACTAAAGTCGGGTGCCGGGCCCCCTCGTCCGGCAGTTTCGTCCTCGCAGCGCAACCTGCACTATCGCTCGACATCGATCACGTTGTCCTTATGATGCCTGCAGCCCCTCCATTGCGTGTAACCATTGCGGCCGATCCTGTGGACCATACCCGCTTGCGCGTTCTCCTGGTCGACGATCACGCTGTTGTACGTGAAGGCTTGCGTGCGGTGCTCGAGGATCAGCCCGACATCACCGTTATCGGAGAGTGCGCCAGCGGTGACGAGGCGCTGCGAAGCTGCAATCACTTCGCGCCGGATGTGGTCTTGCTCGATCTGAAGATGCCGGGCATCGGCCCAGTCGAAACCATACTCGGCCTGCGCGAACGACTCGACGCCGTGCGCATACTCGTGTTCACGAGTTTCGGCGATGACGCAACGTTGCGGGCCATACTCGATGCCGGTGCCAACGGATTTCTGCTCAAGGATGCGAGTCAGAGTGAGTTGCTGCTGGCGATCCGCAGCGTCGCGGCAGGGCAACCCTATCTTGCGCCTGCTGCGCAACGGCAACTGATGGAAATGCTGCGTCACCCGACAGCGACCGTCGATGTACTCACTGCGCGCGAGACCGAGGTACTAGCGATGATCGCGCAGGGCTTGTCGAACAAGCGGATCGCCGAACGCCTGAGAATCACCGAAGGTACGGTCAAGGGTTATGTGAGTCAGATTCTTGCCAAGCTGCATGTGGCAGACCGTACTCAGGCAGCCCTGTATGCCGTGCGGAACAAGCTTGTGGGCGAGTAACGACGGCCATAATGGTTCTCGGAATCCGCATCCGGTCATGACTGCGCATCTCGATTTGCGCGCTGTGGAGCATCGCCCGGTCTGATGGTGCGTGCGTCAACCTGACTTTAGTCGGGTGCGCAAACCCCACCCACGTCGCTACCGCGCCTGACATTTGCGCCTTACTGTGACGTCTCAAGCCATTGCCAATCAGGTAACGCACCATGAGCCGCATAAATCGTTCGTTTGCCGGAGTTTGTCGATGCATCGCCGTGCTATCCGCAGCGATCCTGCTGTCGACTGTATTCGGTCCATCTGCGAGCGCAGCGACGTTCACCGTGACCAACGCGAACGACAGTGGGGCCGGTTCGCTGCGCTTGGCCATTGTCACCGCCAATGCGTTGGCGGGAAACGACGAGATCACTTTCAATATTCCCGGCGAGGGTCCGTTCACGATCCCGGTCGCGTCACCATTGCCGACCTTGGACTCGACGATCACACTCGATGGCTATACCCAACCCGGTGCGTCGGCAAATACCCTGACCGACAGTGACAACGCCGTGATCATGATCCGGCTCGATGGCGTTGCAGCCGGCTCCACTACCTTGGGCTTGGCGGTATGCGGAAACTCGGTGACGATCCGCGGCCTGTCGATAACCCGGTTTCAGCAAGGACTACTGGTCGGCCTTGACGCGACTGGCTCATCCTGCCCGACCATACCGAGCGCAGCGGTGATTGAGGGAAATTTCATCGGCTTGGCGGCTGATGGAACCACCAGTGCCGGTAATCGATCTGGGGGCGTCTTTATTTTTCGTGGGTCGGGGACTCATGTTGGTGGCGTTGCACTCGCCGCGCGCAACGTGATCTCGGCAAATATGATTGGAACTAGTACGGGAGCTGGGATCCTGATCAATGGCACAACTTCGGGAACGGCGATCGATGGCAATTTCATCGGAACCGATCGCACGGGCCTTCTCGATCGCGGCAATCTCGGGGCAGGAATCAACGTCAGCCTGAGCGTCGCCGATGCCGCAATCGGGGCAAACCTGTCCAATCGCATTGCCTTCAATATGGATGGGATCAGGGTTGACAGTGTCGCCAGCGGCATCATCTTTTTCGCGAACGATATTGGTCCGAACGACAATCTCGGTATCGACCTCTGCGCGTCGTCGAGTCCATGCCCGGATGGCGTCACCCCGAACGACGTCGATGATGCCGATACCGGCGGCAACGACTTGCAGAATTTCCCGGTGATCAGCACTGCAACCCAGACCGCCAGTGATATCCAGGTCAGCGGCACACTCGATCGCACCAGCGCGGCGGGCATTCGCGGGTATCGGATTGCCTTGTATGCCAGTTCGGCTTGCGATGCTTCCGGAAACGGCGAAGGCGAGCGGTTTCTGGGTAGCTTCGTCTTCCTCTCCGCTTCGCCGGCCGCGCAGGCATTCAGCAACTCGGTTGCGACTACGATACCGCTGCCGGTGGGTTCCATCCTCACCACGACGGCCACCGATCTGAGCACTGGCAATACCTCCGAGTTTTCCGCCTGCACCACGCTTGATAGTGGTTCGACGATAGCGGTGACCAACATCAGCGATAGCGGCGCTGGCTCCTTGCGCACGGCGATATCACAGGCCAACGTTGCGCCCAGCAGTGTGACAATTATCTTCAATATTCCGGGTATCGGCCCATTCATGATCAGCCCGATTTCGCCGTTACCGACCCTCGTAGCGAGGATGACCATCGACGGCTACACCCAGCCCGGAGCGTCACCCAATACGCTCGCCGAGGGTGACGATGCCGTGATCAAGATACGGCTGGATGGGGCAGGTGCTGGGAGCAACGCAAGGGGTTTGGCAATCTGCGGCGATGCGGTGACAGTACGCGGACTTTCCATCACCCAATTCGTGCAAGACGCTATCGATGTTGGAGCCAATTCAAGCGGCTCCCCTTGCGGCGCGGCTCCGAACGGTGTCGTGATCGAAGGCAACTTCATCGGGCTGGCAGCGGACGGAACGACCGGTGCGGGCAATATACTTAACGGGGTGTTAGTTTCCAAAGGTTCCTCTACCCGGATTGGGGGCGCCACACCCGCTGCGCGCAATGTAATCTCTGCAACATTGGGGGGCGCCGTGGGAGCGGTAGTACTTGTCAATAGCGCAACGACCGACACGACGATCGACGGCAATTTTATCGGCACCGATCGCACCGGGAACCTTGATCGCGGCAATCTGACGTCGGGAATCGTCATCGGCCCGATCATCCCCGATGCCGCTATTGGCGCAAAACTGCCTAATCGCATTGCCTTCAACACGGAGGGAATCAGGGTTTTCAACACCGCCAGCGGCGTTGCCGTATTCGCGAACGATATCGGACCGAACGACAACCTCGGCATCGATTTGTGTGCGTTGTCCAGCCCATGTCCGGATGGGGTGACCGCAAACGATCTCAATGATACCGATACCGGCGGCAACAACCTGCAGAATTTTCCGGTGTTGGCTGCGGCAGAACAGATCGGCGCCAGCATGCACATCAGCGGGATTCTCGATGTTCCTGTCGCCGTACCGACCCAACCATACACGCTTGCGTTCTACGCGAGTGCCGCGTGCGACAGCAGTGGCAACGGTGAGGGCTCGCTCTATCTCGGATCGGTGTTGCGCAACTTCACCAATGCGACCCAGTCTTTCAATGTCGATCTCGTCGCCAGCGCACCGGTCGGGAGTGCGATCACTTCGACCGCGACGTTCAACAACTCGACATCCGAATTCTCCAACTGCGTCGTCCTGAGCAACGATCAGGTGTTCGCGAACGGATTCGAGTAGCACGTTATCAACGGAACGGATTGTCGACAGTACAAACAGCTTCATCATGTGTGCTGGTTCGCCGTTTGATTGGGGCAGCGCGCGCAAGCCTGCCATAGGTCAGTGGGACGTCCGGCACATGCATCGATATTCCAGATTCTCGCCAAACTGCAAGTTCATGACCGAACTGAGGCCACCTTGCATGCCGTGCGCAGCGAGCTTGTGTGCGACTAGCGACTGCGATTTCTGATTCACGGAAAATTTGCATACGGCGATGACTGCGCATCTCGGCTTGCGGACTGCGGAGCATCGCCAAACCTGATAGTGGGTGCGTCGACCTGACTTTGGTCGGGTACGCAGACCCCACCCGCGTCACTACCGCGCCCGGCATTTGCGCCTTACCGTGGCGTCTTCAGCCATCACCACTCAGGGGACACCATGGGTCGCTTCAATCGATCGTTTGTCAGGATCTGCCGATGCACCGTCGTGCTATGCGGAGCGATCCTGCTGTCGACCATACTCGACCCAGCGGCACAGGCCGTGACGTTCACAGTGACGAACGCCAACGACAGCGGGGCCGGATCGCTGCGGCAGGCCATTGCTGCGGCCAATGTGCTGCCAGGAAGCGACACGATCACCTTCAATATTCCCGGCGAGGGTCCATTCACGATCGCGGTCGCCTCGTCATTGCCGACCTTGGACTCGGCGATCACGATCGATGGCTACACTCAACCCGGCGCATCGGCAAATACCCTTTCCGACGCCAGCAATGCTGTACTGTTGATTCGCATTGATGGTGTCAGTGCTGGCGCTATCGCCTATGGACTGGCGGTGTGCGCAAATACCGTGATTCGTGGTCTGTCGATTACCCGATTCAACCAAATCGGCGTCGCCTACGGAATCGATGCAGCCGGGGCCAGCTGCGGTTCCGGTGCGGCCAACGGCTCCACCCTCACCGGCAGCTTTCTCG
>JBDTOS010000139.1:0-7117 GCA_039933095.1 Dokdonella sp. | reverse complement strand
GCGCCTGCTCGCCCGCGAGCGGGAGCGGTCTGCCGACAAGCCAGTTCGACCTTACGGCAGGTGCGTCGGCCACGATCACCTTGAGCGGAACCATCGACCCGAACTTCCCCTACTACGTGATCGATGCCTATGTCACCAATCCCGGAGGCAACCCGGACCCATATCCCGGCGACAACACCGCGCACCTGAACATGCCATCGAGCTTCGACGGTATTTTCCACAACGATTTCGAATAACTGCACACAAGAGAAGGACAAGACCATGAGCAACTGCGAACGATCGATTTGGGGAAACGGTAACGCGCGGCGTCGCAACCGGCTGTTGTGGAACGGGCTGGTGGCGCTCGCGCTGTTGGGTGTAGTGGCGACTTCAGCAACTAGGGTGCAGGCAGCGATCCCGCAATCGGAGCGAGACGTATTGACCGCGCTCTACACCAGTACGGCAGGCGCAAGCTGGAATAACAGTAGCGGGTGGAATGGCGCGGCAGGTACCGAGTGCACATGGTATAGAGTTACCTGCGATGGGGCGCAGTCCCATGTCACCAGGATCGTTTTGGACTCGAATAATCTCACTGGAACGCTGCCGAGCTTGGCAGCGCTGCCAAGTCTCGAGAGATTCGACGGCTATAACAATCATCTTGTAGGCTCGATCCCATCCTTGTCGGGAATGACCAGCCTTCAAGATTTTAGTGTATTTGCCAATCAAATGACTGGTACAATACCCACATTATCCAGCTTGGCTAATCTCAAGTATTTCTATGTGGGTTACAATCAACTATCCGGATCAATACCATCACTCGCTGGGCTGACAAATCTAATCATAGTAAACGTTCAACATAATCAGCTTACGGGCACGATACCTTCACTTGCTGGGCTCTCCAATCTAGCGATCTTTGAAGTAAATATTAATCAACTAACCGGTCCAATTCCCTCGTTTGCGGATTTAGCCAATCTGCAATTAGTTCGTATGGCGAGCAATGCGCTAGGCGGAATTATGCCTACCCCTCCCAATCCAGCAAACCTGCTTTCCGGTCAGTCAACCTTGTGTCCCAATGCGCTCGACCGAACGCCAAACACCGTATGGGATAGCGCAACCGGTGCGACGCCATGGTACGAACATTGCGGACCGCCATCGGGCGTGTCGACGGCTACAGGGTCAATGCACTATGCGAGACGTTTGCAAACAGCGACGAGATTGCTCAATGGTCGGGTCCTGATCGCCGGCGGCCAAAACGATGCGCTGACTCCCGCGATGATCAATGTACCTATTGCCGAGATATACGATCCGGCTACCGGCTTGTTTAGCGAGGTTGGGACATTGAATCAGGGGAAGGGTCGGCGCAACGCGACGGCCAACCTACTGGCTGACGGCAAAGTGTTGATTAGCGGCGGGTACGATGATGTCAGCGGCAATCTCACTAGCTCGGAAATATTCGACCCTGCCACGAGTCAGTTTGCTTTCACAGGAGATATGGCGGGCGCTCGATCCCTTCACGCCTCGGCGACGCTTGCCAACGGACGTGTGTTGGTTATCGGTGGTTATCCTTCATCGACGACTGCAGAAACCTTTAACCCAGCGACTGGCCAATTTACTGCTACCGGAATGCTCAATCAATCCCGGGTCTATGATCGCGCGATTACTTTGAGTGGCGGCAAGGTGCTCGTAACGGGAGCAGAAGACGGAGGGCTGAGCAACGAATTGTACGATCCGGTCGCGGGGACGTTTGCATATACCGCGAGTTTTGTTCAGCCGACATCGACTGGCGGCTTGGCCTTGCTCGAAGATGGACGCGTTCTGGCTGCCGGTGGTTACTATCAAGGTGGCTATGAGGCGACTGCGCAAACCTTCAATCCAGCCACGGGTCAGTTCGCATTGACCGGCAGCATGGCGGAAGGGCGCAGCGGCTATCAACTGACCGCATTGAATAACGGGCAGGTACTCGCAAGCGGCAGCTTCTACGGTTCCGCGACAATGGAATTGTACGATCCTCAAATGGGACAATTCATCCCAGCCGTGAACATGACGACAGCGCGAGGCGATCACACGGCGACCCTGCTCACAAACGGTCGAGTGCTGATAGTCGGCGGCACGCCCAACGATGGCAGCAGCGTACTCGCGACCGCCGAAATATACGCCCCCGATGTTGTGCGCCGCGCAGGATTTGATTGAACCTATAATCTCGACTACTCGACACGCGCCGGACACGCAGCGATGACTGGAGGGGTTTCGATCGGAATGCTCATCCTTGCCGCTGCTGGCTCCCAATCTGCGTTCGCGATCGTGCCCGGCGGATTGGCCGCCGGGCATCTATACGCCTCCGGTGGGTCGGCGGCGTCGCAGATGACGGTCACCATCACGGTCGATGTCGACCCAGGTATTTTCAGTTACTTTTGGGCGCAGCAATTCTGGCTGGACACGACGATCGATCACGGCGGATATTTTGGTATCCAGGGAAATGGTGTGACGGGTGGCCAAGCCGTCGGAAAGATGCTGATCTTCTCAATCTGGAATGCCAGCGGTGCTGTGGCCGATCCGGGTGCAACCGCCGCGACGTTTGGCAACGAAGGAACGGGTTGGAGCATTCACCGCAGCTACGCGTGGCAAGCCGGCGCACCCTACACATTCACGTTGCAGAAAATCAATACAGCCGGATGGTACGTTTACGCAACCGGTCCGGCGGGCGAGCACATTGGGCTAGGCCGCATTGATATTGCCGAAGATACCCACATCCGGACAGGCTTCGCGAATTTTACTGAGTACTACGGCGATCTATCGTCGTGCAGTGCGCTCCCGTACGCACAGGCCACGTTCTCGAATCTGAGTTACGACGGCACGCTGGTCGCGTTCAACGATGCCATCGCCTACGGCTCATGTGCCGTGTACGCGTCGTCGACGTTGCCGCACACACACGCAAACACCCATCGCGTCAATGCGCCCGATAGGGTTTTCCGTTCGGGATTCAATTGAACGCGCCTCCTCGTACTTGACCTGAGGGATCAAGAACCGAGCGGAGGTAAGGGGAATACCTCATCGGTGATGCGCAACTGCATCGACCGGCGCTATTATTTTTGCACCGTGGCCAAGGTCCAATCGCGTGAACGACTGCAATCCGGCCCAGTAGAACGGATGGCGGAACATGCGGCTCGCGCGCAGCTTGAGTTGAGCGACGCGCAACGCCGCAGCAGCGTCATGCTGCGGATCGGCGATCAACGTCGCATAGAACGTCGGCACCCATATCGTTGAGGCCGTGTCGCTGACCGGCCACAGCGCGGCGACGACTTGTCTTGCGCCGGCCTGGGAGACCGCACCAGCGAAGCTCAAGTTGCCGGCGATTGTATCGCCGCTGTCGCCGAGTTCGCAGGCATTAAGCACCACCAGATCGGCGCTCACCCCCTGTTCGAGTACGTCGAGCCAGCTCAAGAATTGTGGCGCGTCGCCCGCCTGTGGCGAATCGAGCCAGATGCCGGCATAGCCAATGCGATTGGGTTGTGCGGTCCCGTGGGCGGCGATGTGGACCCATGCGCCGGCGGTCGCCAGAATTGAAAGCACGCTCGCATCGCTTGCGCTTTGCCCCTTGAGCACTGAAACATTCCGCTCGCCGAGCACGTTTTCAATTTCCTGCGTCTCCGCATCTGCGTTGAGCAGGCTCGGCAACGAGGGCTCCGACGAACGCTCCTGAGACGCCACGATGACGTGCGCGTGCGGTGGCTCGCAATTGTCCGGACATGCAGACGACGGCCCGACGCGCACGACGCGCACATCGGTCGTTTCTATCAAGGCTTCTTGATGCCCAGGCCAACGCAGCAATCCCCAAGGCGTTGCATCCAATACACTGTTCGCGAGCACCAGCAGTCGGGATGGCCTGTCCGCATCGCTCATCGAGACAAACAGCAACTCGGACAATCGCTGCGCTGCTTCATCTATCTGCGAGGTCGCTGAATTCGGCGAACGCAACAGAGCCCGCAAGGTCATCTGGGCTGTGCGCAGCTCGGACGCCGCGGCAGTCTCGAATATTCTTGAGGATGATGGTGTCACCAGCAAGAGTGCCGCGCGATCCCCCGCATCAAGATACGCGACAAACGCACCCCCTGTGGGTAGCACCTGTTGCAAGGACGTGATCGGCATTCCCGCATAAACCGGGTTCTCCGAGAGCGGGTCGGCACGACCGGCGAGCACGGAGATGAGACTACGCTGCGCACGCAACTGTGCGGTGGCAGCAGCGGTCGGTATGGATTTCGAAGTCCCAAGCAGTTCGCTCGCGACGGCATTGCCGAAGTTGGAATCTGTCGCGTCATAGCGCTTGGTGATCCCGGTCGGGCGAGACCGTGTTGGCGCACTCGCTGCAAGCCAGCGCCAAGCGTAATCGCTGGTCGAATCGCGATCATCGCTCGCAGCGCCACGATCATCCATCGACCCTGGTGCGGCTGCCGTGTTCGTGCGCGGCATCCGCTCAAGCAGTGCGCGCAGCGCATCCATCTGTAGCGGGTTTCGTTGTCGCAGGACAAGCTCGCGCAGCGTCTCGGAGTTGACGGATGCGGCAATCGATTGAATACGCTGCATCGCCGACCAAAGCACGCCATCAGCGTGGGCACCGCTTCCGGAAATTCGCCAGCGCTGCGCGTCAAGGCGATCAAGGTCTACCTGGCTGGCGAGATCGTGTAATAAATGACGCTGGCGCTCTATTTCCTCTGCGGCTGTGGCCACATCGCCATTTGCGAGAGCAAGCTTGATTCCGAGCAATGCCTTCGCCGTGGCGTTAAAAGGCAAATTGACGTTATCCGCCCCGAATATGTGCGCGGCTGCGCTTGCACTTCCCGTCTCCAAAAGCACCTGCGCCCGGGCGAGCGCGGCGCTCTCGCGCTCCTCCGGCATCGCGAGCGATGTGTAGAGCGACTCGGCGCCGGCAAACCAGCGCAACGCGTCGGCGTAGCGTTGCGTAGCGCGGTCGATGCTTCCGAGAACAAGCAAAGATGCGGCAATGCGCGCGGGCGCGTCGCGCGGTGGGAAGTGCTGGAGTGCCTGTCCGACGGCCGCGTACGCTTCATCATATGTGCCGAGTTGGCGATACAGAACTGCGGTCTTGAGCCACGTGTTCGCCTGCCAACGCGGGTCTTTCGCTGCCCCGAAATCTGAAAGGGCGGCGTTCGCCTGCGCCAATGCGCCATGCACATCGGCCTGCGAGAGCAATAAATCGAATAGCGTGAGACGCGCACGCCCACGCACGATATCCGCGTAAGGACCTTCGGCCTTCTCGATGACCTGTCTTATGAGTCGCTCGGCGCTACCGGGTTTGCCAACTTCCTGTTCCAGTGCCGCATAGCCTTGTAGCGTACTCAGATACTCGCTCCGTTCATCCAGAGATTTGAAGCGCTTCAGAATGGTCGAGTAACACGATTCTGCCGCCGGAAACCGGCCCAACTCCTTGAGTGCGAGGCAGCGTCCGTACTGGAGCCGCGTCAGCACATACGGAGATATCCGTTGCGTGCTTCCGCGCCAAATAGATGCCGTAAGGGCATCCTCATAACGCCCGATACGCACGGATTCCTCGACGACGCCGATGCGCGCAACAGCGGCGCGCTCGGGATGCCCCGCGTGCATCCATGCGATTTCAGCACGCTTGAACGCGCTGACCGCAGTCGCGGCATTGCCGCTCAGATATTCGGCTTGCGCAACCAAGTGTGTAGCGCGTGCTTGCGCTTCCGCATCAGGCGCAGACGAGCGCAGATCTTCAAGATTCGCACGCAGCGTGTCGAGTTGTGCACCGACCACGCGACCGCCGAGTAGCTTCGCCACGCGATCGGTACGCCGCAGCCATTCGATACGCGCGCTCTCTTTGGCGTTGGGCGAACAAACGAGGCGCGCAATGACGCGGCCGACCGGATGGCCCGGCAGCGCGCGGCGGATGACTATGGTTTGGTCCGTATCGGTCGTGAGATCGATCAGGCGAACGCCATAGCGCAGTGGCGACTTGATCTCGACATCGGGCTTGCGATCGACCAGATCGATTTCGATTCCGGCTTCCTGTAGCTCAATAATCGCTGGATCTTTCGGCGCTGCCAGAACATGCAGATCACCTTGCTCTGGAAGCACGTACTCCTTGGCTACGCCACAACCAAGCGGAAGCGACGAAGAATTGTCACCTCGCGCGTTAGTCCATCCAGAGTAGGCGGATAGCAGCGCAAGCACTGCGATTGCAGTGCTGCGCAATATTCTAGCTACAGGCACTTGCCTGCGGAATCAGGCTTGTGCTCACCACCGGTCCCGACGCCGCCCTGCAATCCATGAAACACAGTGCCATAGTCGTGAGCTTGGTTGAACTGCTCCAGCGCCTTTTGATCGGACCCCTTGCTGTCATCACCGCATTTTTCACCGACGTTCCACTTCGAGACCGTTTCGAGAGAAGGTACCTCATCTTTGCAGACGTTCGGCTCGTTATCATCGAATTCCAACACTCTGTAGTACTTAGCGAAAGGTTTTGCATGGGGGGCCGTATCGAGTAGTACCAAGTAAAATGATCTGTGGTTGACTTCATCGCGCGCCTTCAGCCAACGAGTGTGGTCGGTACTTGTGTTCCCTTGCGCATCGATAGGACTTAATGTCACGTCCTTCCCATGCGCATTGAGAACCAAGCGACCTCCCGGCCTACGAATCTGGACAAAGAGCCCTTGGCTATCTCTGTCGACAATTATTTGATCGCCATCAAAGAAGTGCGGCTTTTTTTTACACGGATGGACGGGACCGGAGACGAATGCCAACTTTGGCGAGCAGAACGTTCTCCAAGTTGACACATCAGTGATTTCGCGAATTGGAACTGCAAGCTGAGTTCCAAGTTGAGTTTTTGGTTGCCAGCAGTAAGAATCGCCTGCGCTGTCACCGATCATGACGTCAACAGGGTCAGTCTGAATGGCTGCTTTGGAGCCAGCATCATGGAGTTCTGCGCTGTTCGCATTGTCTGCATGAGCCGTCAGTGCGGTTAGCAGAAAAACTATCGTGGTCACTCGTTTCATTGCTGCGTCCTCCTTTGGGTTAGATCCAACAAAATATCGCGACTCGTTTGTTGCCCCGCGATCTGATAACGAACGGTTGCGGTCCGTGCTGTCTCAAATGCTTTCCGACC
>JBDTOS010000138.1:0-7122 GCA_039933095.1 Dokdonella sp. | reverse complement strand
CGTTTATGAGCATCGAGCGCAAAATCGATTACCGCCCCCAGCAGCATCGATACGAGCACTGAAATAGCGAGGCGAACAAGAGCCCGTCGCGTAAAAAACGCTCGAATATCGCGTTTGTGCTCGTGCGTGTCCGCTGACGACATTACACCCACCCAAGGCCTGCTGAACGCTATCACGACGGCCAAAAGTCGACAAGGATGAGCCTCTTCCGTGGCACAGGAATTGACACAGAAATATGGGGCCGTGATCCGGGGCTCCTTCGGTAGCGACGCATTTGTAGCGCGGGTAGCGAAGCGTGCGAAGCAACTCGCCGACGACGTCAACGCCCCGCGCGCATCGTCGCACTCCTCCACCCTCGCTCGCGCCAGTCAGGAAATCGCATGCAGACGGCGATGAGACGACGCATGCTGCATGGCGCGCGTGCGAGTCGCTGCAACGACAGGTGATCGGAAATCTCGTTCCAGAGCCGGTCGAGGTAGGCGCGTTTGCGGCCTGTTACCAGCCCCTATTTGTCGCGCCCCTGAAAGCCGAAGCGCCGGGCACAGGGATTGCCGAGTTGCGGCTTTTGGGATCAAAATGGTTGGCTACTCTCCAATCGCCTCGTTCCAAGGGCGCGTCATAACCTGGTCCCTCGGAAACAAAGGCATTCCATGGCCGATAACGGAACAAGGAAGGTGCTCGTCACAGGCGGTGCCGGATTTCTGGGCTCGCATCTGTGCGATCGTCTGGTTGAACGCGGCGATGACGTGCTGTGCGTCGACAACTTTCTTACCGGCTCCCGGGACAACGTCGCGCAGCTCATCGGACATGCACGTTTCAGGCTACTGCATCACGACGTCACTTCACCTTTGCAGGTGGCCGTGGACGATATCTTCAATCTGGCTTGTCCTGCCTCCCCGATCCATTACCAACTCGACCCGATAAGTACCACCGCGACCTGCGTCCTCGGCGCGATAAACATGCTTGATCTGGCGAAAAGTGCGGGTGCACGCATCCTGCAAGCGTCCACCAGCGAAGTGTACGGCGACCCCGATGTGCATCCCCAAACCGAGAGTTACTGGGGACACGTCAACCCGATCGGAATGCGCAGTTGCTACAACGAAGGAAAACGATGCGCCGAGACTCTGTTTTTCAATTATCGCCGTCAGCATCATCTGGACATAAAAATCGCACGCATCTTCAATACCTATGGCCCGCGCATGCATCCTCACGACGGCCGCGTGGTCAGCAATTTCATCGTGCAAGCGCTGAACGGCGATGACATCACTCTCTATGGCGATGGCAGCCAAAGCCGCAGTTTCTGCTACGTCGATGACCTGATCGATGCGATGTTGCTGACAATGGCAACACCGAAGGAATTCACCGGGCCAATCAACATCGGCAATCCGATGGAAGTAACGATGATCGAGCTTGCAGAGCATGTGTTGAGTCTCACCGGAAGCAAATCGAGCATCGTTCTGAAACCTCTGCCACAGGATGATCCAAGGCAGCGCCAACCCGATATCAGGCTCGCCGAAAACGTGCTGAGGTGGAAACCCAGAGTAGCTCTCGAAGAAGGTTTGAAGAGGACCATCAGTTACTTCAAGCAATTACGTCGGGCATGAAACTCTCCATCATCATCCCCTGTTACAACGAATCGAAGACTATTCGCGCAGTTGTAGATGCGGTGCGGAGCTCTTCGTATCCGTCCAAGGAAATCATCATAGTCGACGACTGCTCACGCGACGGCACGCGCGAGATACTGGCAACTGAAATTGCGCCGCTGGTGGCGTTTGTTCTCTACCACGAAAAAAACCTCGGCAAAGGTGCGGCGCTGCGAACAGGCATTCCAGCGGCGACCGGCGATATCGTAATCATCCAGGACTCGGATCTTGAGTACGATCCCGAAGAGTATGAGCGGCTGATTGATCCCATTCTTCAAGGAAAAGCCGATGTGGTATTCGGCTCGCGCTTCATGGGCGGACAGGCGCATCACGTTTTGCACTTCTGGCATGGTGTCGTTAACAAGCTGCTGACGTTGCTCTCCAACATGTTCAGCAACCTCGCCCTGACCGACATGGAAACCTGCTACAAGGTCTTCCGGCGCGAAATCATCCAGGGCATTACCATCGAAGAAGATCGCTTCGGCTTCGAGCCGGAAATTACCGCCAAGATCGCGAAGACTGGTTGCCGCATCCATGAAGTCGGCATCTCCTATCACCGTCGAACGCGTGCCGAAGGCAAGAAGATCAACTGGAAGGACGGCATTCGAGCCGTGTATTGCATCGTGAAATACAACGTCTTTCGCTGAGTCCGCCCACGTGTCGACCCGCTCATCTTCCCGAGCACTTGTGTCGGGTCCAGCCTGATGAAAATGAGGCTAGGCTCGCACCGCATTGATACCCTGGGGTGGAGCGAATTCCTGCTTCCCGCCTTGTTCCTTTGCGCCGGGTTATTGCTGATCGCCCTGCCCCAGTCCCATTATTTCAGCGCGATCCCGGGCGGCCTCGCCGATCCAAGATTCAACAACCTGATCCTTGAACATCTCTTCAGATGGGTGCGTGGGATTGACGAAAATCTGTGGAGTCCCGGTTTCTTCTTTCCATACCGTGGCGTGCTGGCATTCAGCGATAACCACTTCGGCACCGGCGGCGTTTACGTATTGCTTCGCGCGATTGGACTCGGCACCGAGAACAGCTACGTCGGCTGGTTTACTGCGGCCTTTGCCATCAACTACGCGTGCTGCTTTTACGCGCTGAGAAAATTTGGCGTCAGCCTCCTTGGCAGCTCGGTTGGCGCATTCGTCTTCACCTTCGCCTTCCCCGCAATCAGCCAGAGCGCACACGCTCAGTTGGGGTACCGCTTCGCGGTTCCGCTCGCCGCCCTTGCCTGGACGCAATTTCTTGACCGAGGCGATTTCCGGTTTCTGACACGCGCGATCGTATGGTCCACCGTACAGTTCTTCTGCTCCATCTACATCGGTTACCTGCTGCTGCTCCTGCTCGGCGCTTATTTGATCGCACGGTATGCGACTTCTATGGGGCACTCCGCGCTTCCACCGCCACACCGGCGAGTGATGGAGGGATTCAACCAAGCCGATAGCCGAGACGTCCGGCGCAACGTGGCGATCATTCTCATTTGCGGCGTAGCGCTTGTCCTGTTTTTTTATCCTTATGCCTATTATTCCAATGTGTACGGATTCGGGCGTGGTGCCGTCGAAATTGGAAGCATGCTGCCCCGCCTCAAAAGCTATCTTCTGGCCGACGTATCTTTCCTCTGGTCTGGCATCAGCGCGAGCATCGACGACATTCCTGCGCGCCAGGAGCACCAGATGTTTTTCGGCGCTGCGGCCTGGATTCTCGCCGCGGTGGGAACGATCAAGAGTACGAATCGTGGTACCCGGATATCAGCCATCGCGTTGTTCGTGCTGATTGCGCTGACACTCAGCGTTCACGAGTTTTCCCTCTACCGGATACTTGAATCCTTGCCGCTTTCCAACGCGATCCGCGCGGTAAGCCGCATCTGCCTCGTGATGCTTTTTCCGGTGGCCTTGATGGTCGGCTCAGGAGTGGACTGGCTAGGGTCTTCGGTCACGGGCAGAAATTTCTACAAATTATCGATTGCGGCTGTGCTGGTCATCGCGCTGGTAGTCGAATATTCCACGATCAACGTGAGTGCGGTTTCGATACAGGAATTGCGCAATAGATTGACGGCTTTGAAGACCATGGCTCCCGACCCGCTGCCGGCGGACGCCATCATTTTCGTACCGCGCCGATCGCAGGAATCGTTCCACATGACGGAATTGGACGGTATGAGTCTTGCGCAAACCTTGAATCGGAATACGCTGAACGGATACTCCGGCAATGCTCCGCCCGGTTTCTACAACAGCGAGACCGATCCATGCGTCGATCTGGGCGTTCGTCTGGCTGACTATGCTCTTTTCATGCAGATGAGTGAATCTCAGTACCTCGCCTTGATCAAACGGGTATTCGTGGTCGATGAACAACTTCGATGCACGAGATGATCGCATGACGCCCGAGAATGTCATTTGTTCGACGTGGGATCCGTGTAGATGAAGTGCCGCGCATTGGGACTGCTGAGTTGAGCTGCCCGATTGCGTACCCCGGCAATGGCGCATCAGTCACGACCCAACGCGTGATGCGCGTTGGGTATTGTGCGGCTAGCGCGAACAAAACACGCCTTCGGGATGATGCGGGTTACCGCAATATGGGCAACAGACGCAGATCAAACACGCGCTCAGTGAGCCAGACCATCGCGAGCAGCGCGATGATGAGTGATCCCGGCACCAGCAGGACTCGACGATAGAACGTCGTTTTACGCAGCATCCATGCAAGTGGGAAGAATGCGGCGACGATCGCGAGCTGGCCGATCTCGACGCCGAGATTGAAGGCGAACAGACAAAGCGCGAGCGCATCGCGCGGCAGGCCAAGATCGGCGAGCGCGTTGGCGAATCCAAATCCGTGCAGCAGTCCGAACCCGAATGCGAATGCCCAGGTACGTTCGGTGACCAACGGTCGCACATTGTTGACGGCGGCCAACACGACCGACAACGCGATTCCCGATTCGACCAGCCGCGATGGCAGATGCACGATATCGAGCGCAGCCAGGGTCAACGTGATCGAGTGTGCCAGCGTGAATGCGGTGACGACGCCGGTGACGCGCCAAAGCGTTTTCGGCATCGATTCGGCGAATGTCCAGTCACCTTCGCGCCGCCGCAGCACAGCGGGCAGCAGAAGCGAAATCAGGAACAGCATATGGTCGTAGCCGGTCCAGATATGCCAGGTGCCTTCGTGCAGGTATTGGGTGAACTGGCGCCAGCGCGAGGGTGCGGCGAGCGAAATGGTCTGGATGATGCCGGGCACCAGAACGCCACTTTGCACGTCGCGCGTGGTGACGAGTTGCAGCAGTCCGCGATGGCTCGCATCGATTCCTTGCAGCAGTCGATAGTCGAACGTCAGGGTGTCGCCCGGTGTGCAGGCGGCATCGAAACGCACTACCGCGTAGTTGCCATCGCTGTGTTTATCGACAAGCAGATCGGTGCTCGACAGCTTGCACGCCTGCGTGCCGCTGGTCAGCGCGAGATGCGAGAACGCGTAGTTCTCGATGGTCGATCGCGCTGCCTTGAGTTCACCCCAGGTAATTTCGTGATCGGCATTCGCGTCGATCGCGAGTGCGACATCGAGATCGCGCAAGGCAATGTCCCATTGACCACTGAAACCTTCGGTCGCATGCGTGTGCAGGACCAGGAATGCATCGCTGGCCTTGTGTGCGAATGCGAAACAGGGCGCAAGTGCAAGCAGAAAACCGAGCCTGGAAAACCAACGGAGGTTCATTGCAACTGCTCCATCAGCGCATGAATCTTCACGTCTTCGAGCTTGTTGTCGATAATCCATTGGCGCACAGCTATTGCGGCGTCTGGCTTGCCGGCTGCCTTGGCCGCAGCCAGTACCAACCACGAATCGGCGGGCTCCTTCTGCACGGCCCAATTTTGCAATGCCAAATCCAGCGCCGAGGTCGCGTCGCCTTCGACCTCAAGCGCAAATCGGGCAAGTTCGCGACGGTGGGTGGCGTCGCCGCGCGCGTTCATTTCCGCCACGCGCTCGGCGAAAGCAGCGCGCAAAGTATCTGCTTCGCTGTTGCCGCTTTGTTTCGCAGCTATCGCCGCACGCAGCAGCAACGCATCGGCATTACGGCGGTCACCGATCAGGACCAGCACATCGGCAGGCTTGCCTTGATCGAGCAGTACGTCGGCAAGGGCTGCGCGTGCGTAGACATCGTCTTGATCGACTTCGAGCGCCTTTTTCAATGCAACGACGGCGGCATCAAGCTGGCCCTGACGCGCGCGAATCTCTCCAAGAACAGTCCATGCCCAATCGCGCACCGGTGCCGGACTGGCATCGCCGCGCGCGAGCTCACGTTCAATCAAGGTTGCGCTGATGTCGGCTTGTCCATTCAATCCGCCGACGCCGCCAGCGCACGCTGACGCAACGAGCATGTCGCCAGCCGTGACCAGATGACCGCAGGCGCCGCGCGCCGCGCGATAGTCGCCCTGCACCTGATCGATCACGGCGAGCGTCAGCCATGCCTGAGTATTGTCGCGATCGCGCTTGAGTACCGTTTGCAGCACGTTGCGTGCGGCATCGAATTCGTGGCGGAATTGCAGGATCTGCGCGTTGAGCACATCGAGGTCGTTTGCCCTGTTGACCTCCTCACGAGACGGATTGGCGTCTTCAGCTTTCTGGTTCCATGGCGCCAGCTCGGCCTCGGCGTAGCCGTAATAGCGCGGATCGGAATAACGACGACCGAGAGAGATGTTGGCGCGCGCCGCCGCGAGTGCCTGCTCACGTGTACCGCTTTTCGTCAGCGCCAGGCCACGCGGCGCGCCTGCGGGAATGTGTTCGATAACCTCGTTGTCATTCGCCGGATGCCAAGGTTCGGCAAATGCCGACCCGGATAACATTGCGGCGAGAATCAGAATACCGCGCGCTGAACGTGATGCGTTCTTCATGCTCCGACGTTCAACCCGCTGATTGCTGCAATCGATGCATTGAACTTCAATTAACGGGGGCTTCGGAAAATAAAAACGGCAGGAAGCTCGCGCTTCCTGCCGTTTTCAGCATTACTTGTCAGGGTGAACCAACGACACTATCAAATGCTGTCGGGTCTTCCGTGAAAGTGTAGGTAAAGCCATTGACTTCCGATGGTTGGCCAGCGTCCGTGGTGTTCGCGAGCAGGCTTTTCACGAACGTCACAAACGTATCGTCCACCGGTGGCGTGGGGTTGATGATCACTTCGGTATTGGAACTGCCGCTGCACCCGCCGAGCACGACCAAGGCGCCGGCGGCAGCCAATGCAAGGATGGCGTGATTGTTCGACTTCATGCCTCAGCCTCCTTTCTTAGCGCTTGCTGCGGACGTGGTTCCAATCGTGGTAGCTGGCGAACCCGGCAACGCGGTCTTGGCATACGGGAATACCGTATCAAAATCGGCTGCGGTCTTGGTCGTCTGATCGGTGAACGGCAACTGGCCTGCCGGAGCTTGGGCAGCCGTCAGCAAAAAACCCATCGCAACGCGGAGTTCGATATCGACAACATCGTCTCCAGGGCGACGGCCATTCGGGAAT
>JBDTOS010000137.1:0-7133 GCA_039933095.1 Dokdonella sp. | reverse complement strand
GTCCGCGTGGTGATCTCGATTTCGCCAAGCTGGGCCTCGATCCTGCCGAGATCGTCCTCACCGTCGATTCACTCGGGATTTCCTTCGGCACCACCGACGTCATCGATAACGATCGTTTTGCGCGTATCGGCAGCAGTAATCGTATCGCCCGGGTGCCCGATCGGTTCAGCCCATTTCTGCTCGCGACAGCAGAGAGTGAACTCGATCGCCATCTGGTTCCGCCGATGTCGCGGATTTCCGAACTGACTATCGACGGAAGCGCGCGCCCTAACTTGATTGCGGCATGGACCGATGCGATCGCGAAGGCGGTCCGAAAGCCGGACGCGCCCGCAGCGCCGGACCTTACTTCGATCAAGGTGAATCTGGTCCTCAACAGTGGTGACTCGCTTCAGTACCGCATCGTCCATGAATCGGACGTCTATCTCGCGCTGCGCGAAACACCAGACCTCGCTTACCAAATATCCGAGGCGCAGGCACAAACGCTGCTTGCTCCCAACATCAGCACGACGCCGTTGAGCGATTGAGCCGGTGCCGGAACTGCCCGAAGTCGAAACCACCCGGCGCGGTCTTGCGCCGCATCTGATCGGTCGTCGTGTCGAAGGTCTGGCGATTCGGCAATCGATGCTGCGCTGGCCGATTCCTGCGGCACTGCGCGACACACTGCCTGGGCAACGCATCGACGCGATCGAACGCCGCGCGAAATACTTGCTCGTGCATACGCCCGCCGGCAGCGCCTTGCTGCACCTCGGCATGTCCGGTTCGTTGCGCGTACTAGACTCAGGTACACCGGTCGGCGCGCACGACCATGTTGATTGGTTTCTCGATTCGGGGCTTGTCCTGCGCTACACCGATCCGCGTCGCTTTGGTTGCCAGCTCTGGCAGATGCCGGGCGAAGTGCACCCACTGCTCGCACAACTTGGACCGGAACCCTTGTCCGATAATTTCGACGGCGACTATCTGTGGCACGCCTCGCGCGGTCGCAGTGCGCCGGTCAAGACCTTCATCATGGATCAGTCAATCGTCGTCGGCGTCGGCAATATCTATGCGGCCGAAGCGCTGTTTGCCGCCGCTATCAATCCGCGCCGCGATGCCGGAGAAGTTTCGCGCAACCGCTACGCTGCGCTTGCTGAGCACATCAAGCGCATTCTCGCCTATGCGATCACGCGCGGCGGTACGACCTTGCGCGATTTTCTCAGCCCCGATGGCGTGCCAGGATATTTCGAACAGGAGTTGTTTGCGTACGGACGTGCCGGCGAGCCGTGCAAAGTCTGTGCGACAAGAATTCGCGCGGTCCGCGTCGGCCAACGCAGCACGTTCTTCTGCCCGCGTTGCCAGCGCCGATGACGGAAACGCCGATTGATTCCGCCGCATTTCCGATCGCCGGGATTCTGCCCGTTCTGCGCGAATCGCTCGCACGAAATCCGCGCCTGATACTCGAAGCACCGCCGGGCGCCGGCAAGACGACCCAGGTGCCGATCGCATTGCTCGATGAACCTTGGCTCGGTAGCAACCGGATTCTGATGCTGGAACCGCGTCGCATCGCCGCACGCGCAGCTGCCGAATTCATGGCTGGGCAACGCGGCGAGGACGTCGGGGAAACGATCGGCTATCGGATACGCTTCGAATCGAAAGTCTCGTCGCAGACGCGAATCGAAGTCGTCACCGAGGGAATCCTGACCCGCATGTTGCAGGACGATCCGGCCCTGCCCGGTATCGGCGCGCTCCTGTTCGACGAATTTCACGAGCGCCACCTGAACGGCGATCTCGGTGCCGCACTTGCGCTCGATGCGCAAGCGAACCTGCGGCCAGATCTGCGCCTCGTCATCATGTCGGCGACGCTTGATGGCGAACGCATCGCGCGCTGGTTCGATGCGCCGCGACTGACCAGCGCCGGACGCAGCTTCGCGGTACGCATTGAACATCCGCCGGCTCGCGCGAACGAAGAATGGCCGGACCCACAGTGGCCGTTCCGACTGCGCCGCATCATCGAAACCGCGTTGACTGACACGGCGGGCGATGTGCTGGCTTTCCTGCCCGGCCGGCGCGAAATCGAGCGAACACGTAGTGCGCTTGTAGGCCAATCCGCCATCGACTTCGAGACCGTGACCCTGCACGGCGAACTCGCGCTGGCCGAACAGCACGCAGTGCTCGCTCCTGCCCCGAGCGGAACGCGGCGCGTAATTCTCGCGACCAACGTCGCCGAGTCGAGTCTCACTCTGCCCGGCATCACGGCGGTAATCGATAGCGGTCTTGCACGCGAGCCGCGTTTCGATCCAAATTCGGGTTTCACGCGACTCGAAACGATCATGATTTCGCAGGCATCCGCCGATCAGCGCGCCGGGCGCGCCGGCCGACTCGGACCAGGTGTCGCCTATCGCTTGTGGCCGCAAAGCCGGCGACTCGACACCGCACGCACGCCAGAAATCGCTCAAGTCGAACTTGCGCAACTCGCGCTCGAACTGGCCGCATGGGGTTCGAGTGATCTACGTTGGCTTGATCCGCCGCCCGCCGGCGCGCTCGGTCACGCGCGCGACCTATTGATCGATCTCGGTGCGCTCTCGGCCGACGGACGCATTTCCGATTTTGGTCGCGAGGTGATGAGATTTGGCGCGCATCCGCGTCTTGGCGCAGCGGTATTGCGCGCGCCTCCTGAGCAACGCTCACTCGCCTGCGATCTGGTTTCCTTGATCGAGGCGCGCAATCCGCTGCGCGGTAGCGATGCGCGCAGCGACGACTTCCGGACTCGTCACACGGCACTCACTGCATGGCGGTCGCGCGAGCGCAACGCACAGCGCGAACTGGGTGCCGACAGCGCCGCGCTCGCCGCAATCGCGCAGGTGGGTGATGCGTGGCGACGTCGCACCGGACTCGCGGCAAAATCGGCGCAAACCGCACAAGCAGGAATCGCAGCGACTTCTGTCGGCGATCTATTGATTCATGCCTTTCCCGATCGCATCGCGCGTCAGGACCCGAGTAACCCGCGCCGCTACCAACTCGCCAATGGTCGCGGTGCGCGCCTGCTCGATGAAAGCGTCCTGTTCGGCGAGCCATGGCTGGTCGTTGTCGAGTTGCGTTATGACGAACGCGACAGCCTGATCCTCGCCGCCGCGCCATTCGATGCGGCGATGCTGGAACGCGAATTTCCGCGGCGCTTTACGCAAACGCGCACGGTGCGTTGGAATCGCGACACGCGAGGTGTCGAGGCGTTTGGCGAACGGCGCTTTGCCGCAATCGTGCTGGAGCGTCGCAGTGTTCCGGCCACGCCAGACGATGCAGTGCCAGCTTTGCTTTCCGCCGTGCGCGAGCTTGGTCTCGATGCACTGCCGTGGAGCGATGCTGCGCGCGAATTGCGGCTGCGAGTGCAGTCGCTGGGCGCATGGTGTCCGGAACTGGGACTGCCCGATTTTTCCGACGCTGCACTGCTGGCGAATCTAGACGAATGGCTTGCCCCGTTTCTGCATGGCAAGCGCCGGCTCGACGCGCTGACCGTCGAGGAACTATCCAGCGCACTTTCTGCACGGCTCGATCATGCGATGCGGCGCGCACTTGATGCGCAGGCACCGACAACCATTCAGGTACCGAGCGGCATGCATCGACGTATCACCTATTCGATCGACGCGTCGCCGGTACTCGCGGTCAAGTTGCAGGAGTTGTTCGGCCTCGCCGATACACCGCGTATCGCCGACGGGCGCGTGCCGCTGACCTTGCACCTGCTGTCGCCCGGCGGACGTCCGATCCAGGTGACGCAGGATTTGAAGAATTTCTGGGAACGCACCTACCCCGAGGTGAAGAAAGAATTGAAAGGTCGCTATCCGAAGCATCCGTGGCCCGATGATCCTTGGACGGCAACGCCGACGCATCGAGCAAAACCGCGCCATCGCGAATCGTGAAGGGATGCAGGCAACATCGATTCGGCTCCTCCCTCATCGTGTTGCTCCGGCCCTGCGCAGTCCCTGCTCCGGGCGCTCGACAGTGCGCACGTGCCCCGACGGGCACGCGCAAGCGCACTCTCTCACCCCTGGCCCGATGATCCATGGACCGCGACGCCGACCCATCGGGCGAAGCCGAGGCGATGATCGATCAATGCGATCTCATTGATGCAAAGGAACCAACTCGCGTCGGAATGGGTCGCAGCGAGAACGTGTTTCGATTCAACAGGGCAGGAAAAACATGAACAAACCGTCGCGCGTCCTGATCTGGATGATCGCGTTTCTTGGCATCGTTGCCGTACTCGCCGTGTTGCTCGCGCCACGGCTTGCCGACATCTTCTCGGCGAATCCGTTTTTCAATGGCGTGATCCTGCTGGTGCTGGCGTCCGGCATCGCGGTCAACCTGCGGCAAGTGCTGATCCTGCGCGGAGATATCGACTGGATCGACAATTTCCGTCGTTCCGATCCAGAGCGTGTACAACTCGGAACACCGCGCCTGCTCGCACCGATGGCACGCATGCTCGCCGGCCGCGAGCGCGGACGTTCGGCCCTGTCGGCGGCATCCATGCGTACGCTGCTCGACAGCGTGCATCTGCGATTGGAGGAATCACGCGATCTGTCGCGCTATCTGATCGGCCTCGCCATTTTCCTCGGCCTGCTGGGCACGTTCTGGGGTTTGCTGGTCACGATCCGCTCGGTCTCCGACATCATCGGGACACTTAATGTCGGCAACGATGCTCTCACGATGTTCAGCGCGCTCAAGGAAAATCTGAAGCAGCCGCTCGGCGGCATGTCGACGAGTTTCTCGACCTCACTGTTCGGCCTCGCCAGTTCGCTGATCATCGGTTTTCTCGATCTGCAAGCCGGCCACGCGCAGAACCGCTTCTACAACGATCTGGAGGAATGGCTGTCCGGCATGACCCGGCTTGCGTCGGGCGGCGTGGTCGGCGATGGCGATGCGTCGGTGCCGGCCTATGTGCAAGCGCTGCTCGAACAGACTGCTGACGGACTCGAACGCATGCAGCGCGCGATCGTCGAGAACGATCGCGAACGTCACACCAGCAATACGCAGCTCGGTGAGCTATCCACACAGCTTGGGCGTTTGACCGACCTGCTCGCACGCGATACGCGCGATCGCGCCGCCCACGCCGAATCGCAGGACGAATTGCGCATCGTGTTGCGTCAGCTCGCGAATCAAAGCCAGCCGAGCACGCAATTGTCCGATGAGCTGCGCAGCGAATTTCGCCTGTTGTCTCGAACGATAGCGGCGGCACTCGAAGGCCGTGCGCAGCGACCTGCCGCACCGCGCACGCGCGATCCGCAAGCATGAGCGGTCTCGCGCGGCGACGCCGCGCATTCGATATCTGGCCCGGCTTCGTCGATGCATTGACGTCGCTGATCATGGTCATGATCTTCGTGATGCTGATTTTCGCGATCGGCCAGTTCGTGCTGTCCGACACGCTGGCCGGCAAGAATCGCGCGCTTGATGCACTCAATGCGCAAGTCGCCGAACTCGCGAAAACGCTGTCGCTCGCGCAGGACAGCAATCGCGCGCTCGATGCCAAGGCGAAGGAACTCGCTGCGTCGCTTGGCGCAACCAGCGGCGAACGCGATCAACTGAAAACCGCGCTCGATACGGCGACCACTGAAGGCGCGAAACTCTCTGCCGATATCGCCGCACTGACCGAACTCAAGCAGCAACTCGAAGCACAGATTGCGAGCATGAGCGGCCAGCTCGATCAATCGAAACAGGATCTGGTCAAACAAACCGACCTCAATGCCGCCGCGACTGCGCAAGTCGAGCTATTGAACCGGCAGATGGCGGCGATCCGCGAGCAGCTTGGCAAGCTTGAGGAAGCGCTCGGTATCGCCAACAAGGACATCAAGTCGAAAGACACGAAAATCGCCGACCTCGGCAAGCAACTGAACATAGCGCTTGCCAATCGCGTCGGCGAACTCGAACGCTACCGCTCGGAATTTTTCGGCAAACTGCGTGAGGCGCTTGGCAATCGCACCGATGTGCAAGTTGTCGGCGATCGCTTCATCGTGCCGACCGATATCCTGTTCGATTCTGGATCGGCCGACCTCAGTCCGCAAGCAGAGGAACGCCTTTCCGCGCTCGGGCAGACAATCAAGGAAGTCGCCTCGGAAATTCCATCCAGCCTCGACTGGGTGCTGCGCATCGATGGTCACACCGACAAGGTGTCGATCCACACAGACCGCTACCCGTCGAACTGGGAACTCTCAACCGCGCGCGCCGTCGCGATCGTTAAATACCTTGTCGTGCAAGGTATTCCGGCCAATCGTTTGTCGGCCAATGGTTTTGGCCAGTTCCAGCCGATCGATCCGGGCAACTCTGCCGAAGCATTCGCCAAGAATCGCCGCATCGAGTTGCAACTCACAAATCGCTGAGTCTCAGAGTGGATCGCGATCGCTTGGTCGGTTGCGCGCACTTTATTGCATGAAGTTCCCAAATCTGCATCATGATTTTCCATTGACGATGCGGATAGCGTCTTTCGGTCAAGCCCATCAATCTTCCTGCGTGAGTAATGTATCTGTAGCGTGTGTGATTTTGGCGAGATCGAAACTTGGTGCTAACGGCATGTCGTCATGCACACTAGATCCTGTAGCTTGCTGACGCACTCCAAGAACAAAAATTTGATGCGATGATGAGAATCACGTTGGAAGTTCGCCAAGCGCATATCCAGACGAATGCAGACCGTCGCATGGCAGTCTGTCAATCAGTCAATTGACCTCAGGGATAACCCATGAGTGTAAGCACACTGATGCAGCGGGTGCGCACCAATCGCATCGGAATCCTGTCGCTGATTGCGCTTTGGCTCGCAGTATTGCTGCCTGTTGGTCTGTCACTGCGCTACATCATCGATTACGGATCGCACACGCCGTTTGCCGACACGTGGGGGTTGATGCCTTATGTAGAGCGGTTCTACAACGGCCAGTTCGGTCTGGAAGATCTTTTCGCACAACACAATGAACATAGAATCGTTGCAACTAAATTGATTCTGCTGGGACTTGGTTGGTGGACCGGATTCGACGGAAGCCCACCACTCCTGGTCAGCTGGGCTTGCCTGGTTGCCGTCTGTTTTGCGATAGGCACGGTCGTGGTTCACGATCTCGCTTCCTGGCGACACGCCCTTGTTCTCATGATTCCAGTTTCGTGGCTGATCCTGAGCCCGCGCCAGT
>JBDTOS010000136.1:0-7169 GCA_039933095.1 Dokdonella sp. | reverse complement strand
AAAGATACGCAAATCCGAAACCGACCTGTTCGGACAAGGCAAGCAGAACGACATAGAACGTACATAGCGCAAGCCCGACCAGTAGATACTGGACTGGATGCACGCGCAAACAACGCAGCACCTCGAACAAGAAGAATGCGACAAACGTCAGCCCGATAAAAAGAACTCCGTATTTGCCCGCGCGCTCATTGCGCTGGTATGGATTGGTGACCTGCACCAGGCTTACGCCGAAACTTGCCGCTGCCGGATTGATGTTCGAATTGCCATCGTTTTCGCGCCAGTGCTGCGGAATCCGGCGATTGACGTCCAACACCTGCCATTGCGCCTCGAAGCCCTTGTCGTTCACGGTGCGGGATACTGGCAGGAAGGCACCGTCGAAACCCGGATCGGGCCAGTTTGCGCCAAGTTTCGCCTGGGTCTGACGTGCCAGCGGCAGCATGGCGATTCGCGCAGTTCCCGCAAGCGTCATATCGAATGCAAACGCAAGTGGCGTGCTCGCTCCCTGCTCAACAATCACAGCAGCGGAGACGGCTGCGATCCCCGCCACGCCACCGTCGTCGGGACCCAATCGCACATCGGTGCCGTTGAAGCGAATCGGCGAAATCTCGCGCAATCCGCGCACGTCGCTGATCGGCACGCGCAGTTGCGCCTGATCCCATTGCGGTTCGCAACCGGTGCAGCCGAGCGCAGCGATATCTTTTGGCAAGAAATCACCCTCAAGATGCAACCTCGCGACATACACCGGCGTTTCGTAGATTCCGTATTGGCGGATTTCCGGTTCCAAGGTGCCGCTCACATTCAACCGATCTGGCAACACGAATTCACGCACCTCGACGGTGCGCCAACCCTTGTCCTGCTCGACGCGGTAATGCACCGGAATGACAAGCACAGGTCCACCAAGCATCTGCTCATCACCCCAGCGCGAGGCGATCGCCGCTTTTGCGGCTTCCTCGCGGCTCGCCCGTTCGGACACCAGCTCACGAACCTGCGCCAATGGGATGAACATCAGCAATGCGAGCAAGCCAATGCCGAGGACCTTGAAGGTGGCACCGTGGATGCCGTTGGGCAGGTTCATGGCGCGCTCCGTGAATGAATGAGCGTCTATTGCGCACGTAGCCGCAAGCAATCCTCAGTCCGTCAACGGTCAGCGCGATGATTACAAGTGACGGAATGCGGGCAATCGATTCGCACAGCGGCAAACGCAATGATTCAAACAACTAGATGCGCGCTAGTGCCTGCTCGATATCGGCGATCAGCACGTCGGCATCTTCGAGCCCGATCGAGAGCCGCACCAGGCTCAGCGGCAGCCCCCTGCTCGGGCGCAATGACGCGCTCGGCGGAAACACCGCACAAACCGGAAATGCGAGCGACTCGTAGCCACCCCAGGAGACACTCATGAGGAACCGTTGCAAGCTGTCGCAAAAAAGCTCAACTGTGGCGACATCCTCGACGTCGAGATCGAGCGTGAGCATGCCGCTGGCCGCACGCAATTGACGTTTGCTGAGTTCAAACTGCGGATTCGCGCTCGCGAATGGCGCATACACGCGCCGAACCTTCGGGTGTCGCTCGACGAAGGCGAGTACCTGCTCGGTCGTCACCGCCACATGCTCCATGCGCACGGCCAATGTGCGCAGACCGCGCAGCAGCAGCCACGCATCGTGCGGCGATGGGACTACGCCGAGGGTCATGTACGGGCCGCGAAACACATCGCGCAACAGGCTCTCGCTGCCGCACAACACACCGGCAACAACATCACTATGTCCGTTGAGATACTTGGTCGCCGAGTGCGCGACCAGGTCGATGCCGAGCGCGATCGGCGACTGGTTGAGCGGGCTTGCATGGCTGTTGTCGCACAGCGTGCGGATCCCGCGCGAACGCGCGAGCTTGGCAACGGCGGCGAGATCCTGCTGCTCGAAGGTCATTGAGTTCGGACTTTCGAGCACAATCAACTTTGTCGCACTCGTCAGCGCAACTTCAAAGCGCGCAACATCGGTGCCATCGACAAAGGTCGTCGAGACACCGAGCTTGGGCAACAGATCGCGCAGGAGCGAACGCGTCCAGCTATAAGGTCGCGCGACGCAGACAACATGATCGCCGCTGCGCAGGTTGACCATCACTCCCGCCGCAATTGCAGCTGCTCCGCTGGAGAGCACCAGCGCATCCTCCGCACCCTCAAGCGCAGCGAGCTTCTTGCGCAGGATCGAAACCGTCGGATTATTCCCGCGCGTGTAAACGTGATGACCGTACTCGTCGGCAAAACCGGTGCGCATCGACGCGACGGTGGGAAACGCGAAGATTGATGACTGCACGATCGGTGGTACGACCGCGCCGTAGTAGCGCTCGCGCTCCTCGCCGAGGTGATTGAGGATGTAGCTCAGATCCATGGCTTTCGTCGTCTATCCGGCCGATCAGGCTGCCACAGTATCCGCCTGCCAATCCGTGATGGATTACAGGGAACGCAGCATCTCGCGCGTTGCCGCGCCGATTTGCGCGTCTTGCAGCGCCATATGAATCGTCGCCTTGACCAGGCCGAGCTTGTTGCCGCAATCGAAGCGAATGCCGTCGAACCGATACGCCATGACATTGCTCTCACCGAGCAGAGACTCGATCGCGTCGGTCAACTGGATTTCGCCGCCAGCTCCGGGTCTGGTTTGCTCCAGCAACTCGAAGATGCGACCCGGCAAAACGTAACGACCGACGATGGCGAGATTCGACGGCGCGACGTCGGGCTTGGGTTTTTCGACGACGAACTTGATGCGCGCCGCGCGATCGGAGATCGGCTCGGCATCGACAATGCCATATTTGTCGGTCTGGTCGTGCGCGACTTCCTCGACCGCTACCACTCCAGCAACGTCATCGGACAGGCTTCCGGCCATTTGTCGCAGCGCGCCGGGCTTTCCCTCCTCCACGGAACCATTCCAGATCAAATCGTCAGCCAGGATCACGCCGAACGGTTCGTCGCCAACGACGGGTTTGGCACACAACACGGCATGGCCGAGCCCGAGCGCTTCGGGTTGGGTGACGAAGACGCAACGCACGTTTTTCGGCAGCGTTCCCTGCACCAGCGCGAGCAGTTCGTGCTTGCACGATTGCTCAAGCTTGCTTTCAAGCTCGTAGGCCTTGTCAAAATAATCGGCGATCGCGTGCTTGTAGCGGTTGGTCACGAAGATCAGCGTATCGGCACCCGCATCGACCGCTTCATCGACGGCGTACTGGATCAAGGGCCGATCGAGAACCGGCAACATTTCCTTCGCCACGACCTTGGTCGCCGGTAGAAACCGCGTGCCGAGACCGGCGACGGGAAAAACGACTTTGCGCAATCGCTGCTGCATGCACGCTCCTTCAGGTATTACGTGGGATGAGATTGACCACTTTGGATTCGCCCTCGGCCAGCGGCGTGGCGAATTCCGGCAGGACACTCTCGAGCAGGCCGCGCAGCGCCTTTTCGTCGTAGCTGTGTACCGCAGCGGCAGCCTGCTTCAGCTGGGTCAACAGCAAGCTCCAGGCGATGCTGCGCGGCTGGGCCAGCAGGATCTTCGCGTGACTGGTCTTCTGGTAGTTCTCTAGCGGATGGAACAGCTCCTCGAACAATTTCTCGCCCGGCCGCAAGCCGGTGTAGACGATTGCGATATCGCGGCCGGGTTGCTTGCCGGCGAGGCGAATCATCTGCTCGGCGAGATAGCTGACCTGTACCGGTTCACCCATGTCGAGAGCGAATATCTCGCCGCCCTTGCCGAGCACTGCTGCCTGCAAAATCAGCTGGGATGCTTCTGGAATCGTCATGAAGTAGCGCGAGATTTCCGGATGGGTGACAGTCACTGGCCCACCGCCGCGAATCTGATCACGGAACAGCGGCACCACTGAACCTGCCGAGTCCAGTACATTCCCGAAGCGCACGGTGATGAAACGGGTCGCCGAATGCAGGGCAAAATTCTGGCAAAAGATTTCCGCGACCCGCTTGCACGCACCCATGACGCTGGACGGATTGACCGCCTTGTCAGTCGAAATCAAGACGAAGCTGCCGACCCGATACCGATCAGCCGCTTCGGCGACGATCTGGGTAGCGATCACGTTATTGCGAAATGCCTCCCGCAATTGCCCTTGAAGCAGCGGCACATGTTTGAACGCGGCAGCGTGAAACACGATCTCCGGGCGCGCCTCGGCAAACACGTGCTCGCAAGCGACGGGATCGCCGCAATCGCCCAGACGCGGGATCAGCAGCAAATCCGGAAATTCGCGGCGAAGCTCCTGCTCGACCCGATACAGGTTGAACTCGGACAGTTCCATTATCGTCAACGCAGACGCCCCGAGACGCGCGATCTGTCGGCACAACTCGCTGCCGATCGAGCCGCCGCCGCCGGTCACGAGTACGCGACGGCCGGAAAGCCCAACACGGATCGCGGTCCAGTCGAGTTGCACCGGATCGCGGCCAAGCAGATCCTCGATCGCAACTTCCTTGAGCTCGTTGAAACTCGACCGGCCGGCGACGATATCGTCCAGGCGCGGCACCGTGCGGAATGGCAATCCGCTGACTTCGCACAACTCGACCACGCGACGCATCTGGATATTGCTCGCGGTCGGCATCACGATCAGCAGCATTTCCGCCGCAGTCTCGCGTGCCAGCGCAGGTAGCTGGTCGAGCGTCCCGAGCACCGGCACGCCATGCACGCGTGCGCCGCGCAATTGCGCGTTGTCGTCGAGCAACCCGACCGGGCGATAGCGGTTCTCGCGCAGCAGATCGCGGACCAGCGCCTCGCCGGCGCGCCCGGCTCCGAGCACCAGCACACGCTGCACCGACTTTGCCGTACCGAAATCGAGGCGGCTGTCCTTCCAGTAGCGATAGGCCAGCCGCGGTGTGCCGAGCAGCACCGAGAGCAGGACCGGATACGTCAACAGAACGCTGCGCGGTACGCTGGCGAGGCGGTTGTAGAGAAACAGGATCAAGGCGACTGCCAACGCGCCGAGCAGACAGGCGCGCGCGATATTCCACAAATCCGGGAGGCTTGCGAAGCGCCAAAGGCCGCGATACAGGCCGGTGATCCAGAACACCAAGCCCTGTGCCAGCAAGACCAAGCCAATCTCGGGCGAAATCAGCGACACGCCCGGATGGTCGGGCACCACTGAATAGCGCAGGATGTTGGCTATCAGCCATGCCAACCAGACCATGGTCAGGTCATGCGCAACAACCGCAAAACGCGGGTGGATCGCCGCGATCAGGTTACGCAGCGGCATGATGTCTCCGATTTCGGATCAAACGCAGACATTGGCGTTTGCCAACACACCAGACCACGGTGGCGAGCGCATAGATGGCGAGCATACCGACAATGCCGGTTGGTCCGGCCGTGCTGATCGAATCGCTATTCATCCTGTTCGCGTCCCGGTTGATCCAGACAAGGACCGGCACCACGACCAGCAGGTTCCATGCCAAATACATCGCGACGATTTGCGCATGACTGCGCCCGCAGCGCAGCAGCCATTGGTATAGGTGTTCACGGTGCGCACTATACCAACGCCGCCCACGTGCGAAGCGCAACAGCAAGGTAAGCGTCGTATCGGTGACGAACGCAGAACTCGCGATCACTCCACTGGCCAGTGCGGTGCCGCTATCGGCAATCTGCCAGCAACACGCGATGGCGATCAGAAACCCCAGCGCACCACTGCCGACGTCGCCCATGAACACGCGGGCATGCGGGAAATTGAACGGCAGAAATCCGAGCACCGCTGCGACAACAATCGCCATCGGCCACGCGAGAACAGGATGACCCCGCCACAAACACAGAGTTGCGAGCGAAACGAGGACGAATATCGCCTGCATCGCGAGCAGGCCGTCAAGACCGTCCATGAAATTGTGCAGATTGATGCTCCAGACCATCGCGATGACGGCGACAACGATGATCGCCGCTATGATGCCAAGCGCGTGCGCGCCACTCGACCGCATCGCAATCACTTCGCCGATCTCGCTCCAGGCCGGCAGCAGGACAATCAACGCGGCTGCAGTATGCACGGCAAAGCGCGCAGCGGCGCTCAATGCATGGTGATCGTCGTACCAACCGATCGCCGCGACTACCATCAGAGCGAACGTGAAGGCGGCGACCGGGAAAAGCGGAAGTCCTATGCCGGTCAAAAGCACGGGCGCGCACAGACAACTCAGCGTAGCGACCACGATACCGATCCCGCCCCCTCGCGGCGTGGGCACGCGGTGCGACCTGCGCTGCCCGGGATGATCGATCAAATTGCGGCGGCGCGCATAGGCGATTGCCCATGCGGTGACCAGCGCGGAAACGATGCCGGCCGAAACGGTCAATGTCGAGGCAGCCAGTAGCGGTTCTACGTGCATGTGGCGCGTGCTCTAATCGCCAATCACGCCATGAATGGGCCTCACCGAACCCCAGTTCTTGCAGCTCGGGCACTGCCAGTGATGCGCCTTGGCCCCGAATCCGCAGCGGTTGCAGCGGTACATCGCCTGGCCTTCCAGCAACTGCGCCGTGAGTTCGCGCAGAAGTAGAAAACTTGCGCGCGTTTCCGCCGTTGCAGTGTTCAGATTGACATCAATCAGCGCAATCAAGGCGCGTACGGAGGGCCGCTGACGCAGCATCCGGTTCAGCAATTCCCGCGCGGCGACTTCGCCTTTCGTACCAGAATAAAGCCGCGCCAGAGCGAGTACCGAGGACACGCCGCGGTAGCGTTCGGTGATATCAACGAGAAACATCTCGGCACGTTGCATCTGGTGGGCTCGTGCATAGCAATCGAGCAGGGGCGCAAGAATTTCCGGTACGTAGTCGATGTCCTGCTCGGCGACCCGCTCGAACGCCGTAATCGCCTGATCGAGGTCCCCGCACGCGGCGTCGATATGACCGCGAATCATGCTCGCACGGACACACTCCGGTTCTGCTTCGACAGCATGCTCGAGCATGCTGAGTGCCTCGTCCCATTCGCCTTGGGCACGCGCCAACTCGGCGAGTTCGCAATAAAACTGCGCGATTACCGCGCCCTGCGATTCATCGCTGATTTTTTCAAGTTGCCGTGCATGTTCGATCGCTTTGTTCCAATCGCGCTCGTGCTGATAGATGCCAATCAGATGGCGCAAGGCCGATGGCGCGAGCGCATCCATCGCGACGAGATCGGTGAACAGGTTCTCGGCCCGATCAAGCAGCCCGGCGCGCATGTAG